>JAISWV010000031.1 GCA_031270755.1 Synergistaceae bacterium | reverse complement strand
GCATAACGCGGCCAACATTGATTATCCGGCATACATAGCCAAAGGTTACTTTATCGGAAGCGGTGCAATTGAGAGTGGTAACAAGCTTGTTCTTCAGCAGCGACTAAAGCAGCCAGGGACGCGTTGGAATGTAGAGACCGCGCAGTCTTTGCTCACACTAAGGGCAAAAGCGGAAAGCGATCTATGGGAAAAAGATGTTCTCGTCCCATTTACACTTTCTCTGCGTACCTGACAGGATACCTACTATTTATAACTACACCCTGTCTTTAGAAACCTTCTTGCCAACTGGGTTGAAAAATGTTACAGTCAACAATGAAGAAACCTTGGAAAGGAATTGAAGCAAATATACAAAACAATAAAACGTTGCTTTGCGGTCAGCATCGAAGAAGCCTCGAACGGAGATTAAATATGACAATTGCTTTGGGGGCAGAGGGTCGAAGGTCAGCATCCAAGAAACCTCGAGAGAGGATTGAAACCATCCACGCGTTACGTGTCCTGAAGAAGCAATAAGGTCAGCACCGAAGAAACCTCGTAAGGGGATTGAAACGTAAGGATGTAGAGTTGACGTTTTGCATCTCCGTCAGCACCGAAGAAATTTCGAGAGGGGATTGAAACTTGGCTTTCCGTGCATCGTATCCTTTTTCTTCTGTCAGCATCGAAGAAACCTCGAGAGAGGATTGAAACCGTCCACGCGTTACGTGTCCTGAAGAGGCAACAAGGTCAGCACCGAAGAGACCTCGAAAGGGGATTGAAACGAAACAATGAACGTCCAAAATATTTCTGAATAGTCAGCATCGAAGCAACCTCAAGAGGGGATTGAAGTTTAGCTTTTTCCCTCCTTTCCAACCAAGGTATTGTCAGCACCGAAGAAACCTCGAAAGGGGATTGAAACTTTTGGGCGTTGCGTCAAACCCACTTCCGGTTTGCTCACCACCGGAGAAGCCTTGAGAGGGATTGAGACAATGTCAACAATGACGCTATTGCTGTTGTCATAGTCAGCAACGAAGAAAACCCCGAAAGGGGATTGAAGTAAATGTATTTTTTGCCGTGTAGATCTTCGGTATTCGCGTCGGCATTGAAAAATCAAGCATGATAATGTGACCAAAATTACAACGTTTACCAATCCGTTTAATCAATCCACGTCCCGGGGGAGCACAACCGGCAAGGAACGAGCAGTTTCTTTACCGACTCCGCCTTCTGAGCTTGAACGTTTGCATTTCATTCTGATATCATCATAACTATGAAGAGAGGGATAAAAATGAAGCCTCGAGTCAAAAATGATTCTTGAGTTTATACCGCAGCCAAGACGGCTGCCCGCAGAAAAGTAAAGCGGTTGAGTCACAAACGCCATTGCCGAAACGACCGTAAAGTGACGGCTCTGGGCTATTACGGAGAGGCGGGTTCTCCGGCCATGTCCATGGTCAATCACACCGACGCCGACTGTGTTCTGGTCTGGGAGGCGGTTGAAGTTGGCTCTATGGCGCTTGGCTTTTAGTTGATCTTTTCGACAACTGCATTTATCATAAGCATTATGAGAGAGGCTGTTGGCGGCTCCCCAAGAGGGGGAGGTTTTTCCAGAACCTTTGCTGAACGAAATTGTGACCGTGCTCGAAAATCACCGACAGGAGGAATGAGCGTTGAAGCGTTTTGTCGTCTCTACTTGCGGCACCAGCCTTTTGACAAACTTTGAAAGACGTTTGCCGGCGGACGCGGACAAAAATTTTCCCGTCACGATTCTTTCCAATAAAAAAGAAACCGATTTGGCAAAAGAAGAGAAAACGTATCTGAGGCATTTGTTGAAACTCCTGCGAACAGAGTTGGAAGGCTGGAATGTTCAGGACGCGAGACGCGGCAGCGCGGAACTGAACAGTCTGTTGGCTTATTACCAAGGAAACCCTTCCCAAGGATACGACAACCGACACTGCTTCGTCCACAGCGACACGTATGTTGGAGAGGAGTGCGCGCACATGATCGGCGAATGGTGCGAACGCCAAAAATTGACCTCGGAATTTTACCGGGTTCCAGGCCTCAATACCGCCGATTACCTGTCCTTTAGCGCGGCGATGAGCAACCTGGCGAAATGGTGCTCCGAATGCGTGGCTCCGCTGCGCACCCCGTACAACGAGGTCGTCTTCAACCTCACCGGGGGGTTCAAAAGCTTGCAGGGCTTCATGCAGACGCTGGGGATGTTCTACGCCGACGAAACATTCTACCTGTTCGAAAGCTCCGACGCGCTGATGCGGATTCCCCGTCTGCCGATCGACATCGACGCGGGCGCCTGCGACGAAATAGAAAAGCACTTCGCCGCGTACCGCAAACTGGCATTGGGAAAGCCGGTACGCGCTGAAGAGGTAACCGGTATTTCCGAAAGTATGATGCTGACGGACGGAACCGGCGCTTATACTTTGTCCGCGTGGGGAGAGATTTTCTGGGATAAATTCACTCAATGCCATTATGAGAAGCAGCTTTATCCTTCGCCGCTTCCGGACATTGTTTTGTCCAGTAACTTCCTCAAAGATCTGGAGAGTTGGAACGGCGACAAGCATGTCCTGTTTTCGGTGAACCAGCGCCTGGACGATCTGGCGAAATATCTCTTGAGCGGGCGAAAGGTTTGCCTCAAGCGGCTCGACTTTAAAAAGATCACGGGGGATTTGGCAAAAAAGACGGGCTGCACCCACGAATTCGACGCTTGGTCGACGGGGGGAGCCGGTCGAGGGTACTGTCGTTTTCTCGACGGCGGCAAACTCGAGGTTGCCCGTTTGGACACGCATCCATAAGGCGAGGCGATAGACTTGATCTCTTCTTTATTTCACTGCCAGAGCCTTACGACTGGGCATGTTCCCATTTCCAGCGGTTATCTGCTCTTTTCCGCGCTCTCCAGGTATCTGGGCGATTCGCCGGAAGGACGTATCTTGCACGCGGAGGACGAGGGGCGGATTTTTACCCTCAGCCCCATGATGCCGGACTATTTCTGGACGACATACCGCTGCGCGCCCAAGAACGGAAACATCTTTTTCGAGAAAGGGGCCTCCTTCGCCTTTCGGGCCTCGTTTTCGGATGCGGACGTATTTCACGGCTTCGCCTCCGGTGTTGTCGGAGCCGCTTTGACGATTGACGGGGCCGGCTTCAGAGTACTCAAAGCTTCCCGGCCCGGAGAGAACGAGATGAGCCGACAAATAAGCGTCGAAGAACTGAACTCGATACCGCCGTCTCTTGATGTTTTCGTCAATTTTGTCTTGCCGACCGGCTTCAAGTCCAACGATCGGCAAATCACTTTTCCCGCGCCGGAGATTTTTTTCGGCTCCCTGGCCATCCGCCTGCAAAAGATTGTGAAAGCGGAAGCTTTTGCCGATAACACAATTTTGAGACGCGTCTTGGTAGAAGATCATTTCCTGTCGAGTGTGGCGGTCCGGCTCAAAAACAATCAAATTTTCCGCGGCTGTGTGGGAAAAGTCCACTATTCTTTGGGGGCTCTGTCCGAGCCGGAGCGGGGATCTCTGTCTCGATTGGCCGCTTTGGCCCCGTTTTGCGGCGTGGGCTACAAAGTAACGCAGGGGATGGGTTTGGTAGATATTCGATTTTAGGCAATTATATTGAATTTATGAGGTGATGTCATTTGAGGACTATCGAGGAAAGCGCTCCTCCAGCGCCACAAAAAGACGCGGTGCGAGACACGTACAAAGCAGGGAAAGAATTATCCGGAAAAACTTTCGATATCGAGCTGATCACTCCAATGTACGGCGGCGGAGCCATAGCCGGGGTCAACGACTCGGCGTTTCCCATCCGCCCTTTGTCGGTTCGCGGGCAGCTGCGCTTCTGGTGGCGCGCCACGCGGGGGGCGAAGTTCAATACAGCGGAAGAGCTTTTCAAAGCGGAGGAAGAGATCTGGGGCAGCACGGAAAAGCAGAGCGGCACTGTCGTGAAAGTGACCGCGCCGGAATGGGCACAAAGCCGAAACTATATAGGCTCCAAGGACGACAATTATGGATTCAGACGTTTCGGCCCTGAAAGTTACGTGCTTTTTCCGGCGGCGGCCGACACTAGCAGGCACAATTTGGTAAAGGAAGGACTCGCGTTCAAAATTGAATTTTCTTTTGAACAGCGGTTCAAGGCGGATATTTTTTGCGCTGTCTGGGCCTGGAGCAGCTTCGGCGGAATTGGAGCCAGGACGCGGCGCGGATGCGGAGCGTTGTTTTGCAAAGAACTGACTCCGGAAAAAACGGCTTTAGATTCCGTTGCCCGGTGGTGGCAACGCAAGATCGAGGAGTACGAGCTTCAACTTGGCGTGAAACGCGAATGGCCGACTTTATTTCGAATCTTGACGGGACCTGCCCAAGCGAATTCGTTGCAGGCATGGCAAGAAAGCATCAGCCCTATGAAAAATTTCCGCCAGGGAGTCGGCACGGGACGCAACAAAGGCAGCAGAGACCCCAGACGCCCAGGGCGATCGTTCTGGCCCGAACCGGATACTCTTCGGCGCTTACTCAAGAAAAACAACCCGGCTCACAAGCCGGATCCCAATATGCCGGACGGTTTTCCGAGGGCGGCGTTCGGCCTGCCCATCCTCTTTCATTTTGCGGGAAGCCGGGGAGATCCCGAGAGTGAAATTCATCCCAAGAAGAGTACGCGCATGAGCAGCCCTTTGATTCTACGCCCCTTAAAGACCCAGGGAGGGCCGGATGCCGTGCCCGTGGTCATTCAACTGCAAGGGACCAAACTAAATGATTTGGAAGTCAAAGGATCGAGTAAAACGCTGGGGTCAGAAGACATTGCAAACCCCAGATTTTCGACTTACCGCAACGCTCCCATGCAAAAACGTTCTTCAAGCGGCAGCGCAATCGAGGCTTTTTTGAGTTACGTCAAAGAACAGGGGTTCCGGGAGGTGTAGCCATGGCCCACTATCTTTTGCAAATCTCCATCGGTCCGGTACAAGATTTCATCTCCGCCGCGCGGCGAACACGCGACCTCTGGTTCGGGTCTTACCTGCTTTCGGAAATTTCCAAGACCGCGGCGAAGGCCGTCAAAGACGCGGGAGGAAACCTGATTTTTCCCAATCTGGCCGGACTGAGCCCGGAAGAAATCGACAGCGAGGAATGTAATGTCGCCAACGTGATTCTGGCGGAAACCGACAGCGAGGAATGCGCGCGTAACGCGTCGCTCGCGGCGCGAAAAGCCGCCGAAACCAGGTGGGGCGAATTTACCGAGGAAGCGTTCGCCATCCTGCGCGGCTGCGTGATGAAAGACGCCTGGGATTATCAAAAGAGCGGAGTTATCGAATTCTACTCCGCTTGGAGTCCGTTCAAAGAGGACCTGAGCGACTATCGGGAGGCGCGTAAAAACGTGGCTCGCCTGCTGGCGGGACGGAAGAACATCCGGGATTTCACACCCTGGCGGGGAAAGGCGGGAGTCCCGAAATCATCGCTGGACGGCCTTCGGGAGAGCGTGCTGAAACCGAGAACAGGCAATGAAGACCTAACCGTCCGAGGCATCCGAATCAAAAAAGGCGAGGCTCTGGATCTCGTCGGCTGCGTCAAGCGCGCCGCGGGGCAAAAGGCGGACGATGAAAAACGCGCGTTTCCCTCCGTCACGCGCATCGCCGCCGATCCCTGGATTCGAGGCCTGGAGAAAAAACGTACCAATACAGAAGTGTCGAAAAACTATGAGAACTTGTGCGCTCTGTGCAAAAGCTTGGCAGAGAAAAAAGTTCTGTCGCCTTATGAAAGCGTTTCGTTTCCTTACGAAGGGACGGCGCTTCTGCCGCAACGATATTCGGAATTCCTGGAGGGTTTCGGCGGCGACGCCCCGAACGACATCGAGGCGATAAAAGAACTTCGGCGAGAACTGGAAAGCGTCGTGACAAAACTGCACAGACAGCATAAGCCGATGGAGCCATATCTTGCCGTACTCGTTGCGGACGGAGACAAAATGGGCGCGGCGATATCGACGTTGAAGACTCCGGATGAACACAGGAAATTCTCTCGCAAGCTGTCCGAATTCGCTTCCATCGCCCGTGATATTGTGCAAAAGCACTTCGGGTGCTGTGTTTACACCGGAGGCGACGACGTGCTGGCCTTTTTGCCTCTGGATAGGGCGCTCCTCTGCGCCCGAGAGCTTCATGACATGTTCGGCAATCTATGGGCAGTAGGCTGGAATTTTGAAAAGAACCCGACTCTGTCCGTGGGATTGGCGGTTGGGCACGCCTTGGAAGACCTGGAATTTCTGCTGAAATGGGGACGGGAAGCCGAAAAATTGGCGAAGGAAAAAGAAAAGGGAAAAGAAAACGAGCGTGACGGCTTGGGCATTACGATCCGCGCCCGGGGGAACAGTGAAATCTTCATTCGTGAGCAGTGGAAAGAGGAAAAAGACACGACCGGCGGCGGTGTTTCCTTGCAGTGCCTTTCACTGGACCAGCGCTTGAAATTCTGGGCGGAGTGCTTCGCGAAAGAAGCCATTTCTTCGAAATTTCCTTACGAGCTGAGAGGGTCCGCGAAATTGTATGAAGAGCGGCAACAGGGAGAAATTCTCGGCAAGGCGATGAAGATAGACGTGTTGCGCATTTTCGGGCGCAAAGAAGTTCGTTTGAACGGCAAAGAGAAAGAGAGAGTCGCGGAATATATCGAAAACGCAATCGAAGGCTCTTATAAATCGATCGAGCGTTTGGCCGATGAGCTGCTGACCGCTCAGTGGATCGGAATGGCGCTCAAGGCCGCCGGGGAGGTGTAAAAGACCGATGAAGATAACTATAACGCCTATCGATCCTCTGATCAGCCGGGACTCCCGGCCTTTTGGGCAGGGGCAAGGCACGCGAATACGCTCTTTGGATTGGCTGACGCCTTCCGTTGTCTGCGGGGCACTGCGGACCGGCGTCGGGAAACTTCACGGGAGCTTCGACCCGGAGGCATTGAAGGCCATCGAGGTCCGGGGACCCTTCCTGGAGTACGAAGGGACGCTGTACTTCCCGCGCCCCCTGGATTTCGTGACAGAGCAAAGTTTCAACGATGACGGTGGGAAGAATGACGGCAAAAAAAAGAAATCCGTCTCTGGGTATGCGGTGCGCCCTCTTCAGGAGTGGAAAACATTGGGAGAGACGGACTTGCCATTTTCCGGCCTCCAGCCGGCCTGCGTAGAAAATCCGCCGGACCAGGATTTTAAGCCGAAAGCGACGCCCTATTTCTGGTCCGCCGCGGCGATGAACCGCTGGCTTTTTGGGAAGGACCCGAAGAGTTTTTCCCTGAAGGAATCCGAATGCCTTTCCGGCCCGGCGAAAGACGAGCGGATACACGTCAGCATCGAGCCCCAAACCGGCGCTTCCGAGGACGCCCGTTTGTTCTCCACCACCGGTCTCGATTTTCGGGTAAAGCGCGGCGGAGAAATCTCCCAAATGACCGCGGTTATCGACGCAGACACCCAGGAAGACAATTACAAACAGCATCTGGAACGGATATGCCGTTCACCCGAACTGCGCCCCTTGGGCGGAGAGCGGCGCCTTGCCGAGTGGCGCGGGGCAAAGGACTCCGAGGGATGGCGGCTTTCACGGAAGCCGGATAACGCAACGCGCTTGCGTATGGTTCTGGCGACGCCTGGGATTTTCTCGAAAGGCTGGCTGCCCGGATGGATCGATGAGAAATTGGAGGGGAAAATCCCGGGGACATCCATTGAAGCCCGCCTCGTTTCTGCCGTTCTCGACCGCTGGGAGCCCGTTTCCGGCTGGAACTACGAAAAGGGAAAGAACGGCCCGAAGCCCCTGAGGCGCATGGTCCCGGCGGGCAGCGTGTATTTCTTCGAAGTCGTCGGCAAGCAGCCGTTCGATTGGGAAACTCTTTGGCTTCGCTCCGTCTGCGACGACGAGCAAGATAAAAAAGACGGATTTGGTTCGGCCCTCTGGGGCATATGGTAGATTCGAGGAGGAAGACAAAATGGAAAAAGCATATTGGCTTTACGCGATTTCTCCGCTTCACGTTGGCGCGGGGCGGGGTGTGGGATATATCGACCTTCCTGTTGTCAGGGAAAAAACGACGAACTGGCCTTATATTCCCGGCAGCGCCGTCAAGGGCGTCATAGCGGATCACTTTGGAGCGACGGAAAAATCCCGGAGGGAAAATTTCGAACTCGCAGCCGCTTTTGGACTCTCCAGCGGTGAAAACGACACCGAGGCAGGAGCGGCTTCCGGCTCTCTCGTGTTCAGCGATGCCTCCGTCGTGTGTTTGCCCATTCGCAGTTTTTACGGGACCTTCGCGTGGATAACGTCTCCAATGGCGCTGAAACGCCTGCGCGCTCCCCACAAACCGAAAGATATCTCCGCTTCGCCGGCAAACGACGAGGTATTCACGTTGGCGGGAAACGCAATAACATCCAAGGAAGGAGCGGATGCGAAAGTCTACTTCGAAGATATCGACCTCGCGGCGAAAGACGACGCGGCGCTTCAAAAGTGGGGTTCCTTTTTGGCTGGGGAGGCCTTTGCCGGAGACGAGGGCTGGCAAAAAATTTTCAAGGAGCGTTTTGCCGTTGTGAATGACGACCTTTTCACTTTTTTCTGCGAAACAGGAACCGAGGTCAACGCCAGAATCCGCATCGAAGACAACACAAAGACCGTGGCGGAGGGGGCTCTTTGGTACGAAGAGTATTTGCCGGTGGAGACCATTTTGGCGGGCGTGATCTGGTGTGACAAAGTGTATGGAGGCAGCGAGGATAAACCCACGGCGGAACAATTGATGGAGAAGTTTTGCGACAGCAAAAAGCCCCTGGACTTGCAAATCGGCGGCAAGGCGACAACCGGCAAAGGCCGGGTACGCTGCATGTTCTCTGAGGAGGCGAAACAATGAGAAGTTATGACCAGAAAATGGCCGAAAAAGCCTTCGAGTGTGTACGCCCAAAGGCAAAGGACAAAGAATACCGGAGTTTCGCCCTGGCTTTTCCGGCTTTGATTCACTCCTGCGGGCTCGTTCAGGCTGTGGCGTTCGGCGAGATCAAACACAATGGATACATAAGCGACCTCACCGCGGTTCTCAACGTGGTGGAGGCAAATGTCAACCTCTCGAACGAAAGCAGAACCGCGGACATCATCAAATACATGCGGCTTTCGCGCCGCGCCCTTTCCGCGGCCTCGTGGCTGAAACGCTATGTTCAAGCCTTCGGCGACGACAAAAAAGACAAGAAGGAGGTCTCCTGATGCACAGCTGCCGCGAAAGACTTTCTCATCTGACGCTCTCGTCCGCTCAAAACGCCGCGCTGATCCTGGCGCGGTACTTGAAAGAACAAAAGCAGGAGGGAGGCGACGCAGGCGAAAAGGCACGGCAGGAGCTTCTGGACGCCGCGCGAGAGGCAGTCAAAAAAAAAGCCGTGGGAGATTTGTATAGAGCAGCTTTCGAACGGCGCAAAAAACTTATGACTGGAGTCGGCGAAACTTTTCATGTCGCCAGCCGAATGATTGTCGGGCTGGGCTCCTCCAATGTTCTTGAAACAGGGCTCACGCTCAACTTCATCTACGGCGCGCCGATCATTCCAGGCAGTGCGCTTAAAGGCCTCGCCGCGCACTATTGCTCGACCATGTGGGGGACCGATCCGGATTTCAAAGGCCCGGAAAAAGACAAAAAAGGCAATGTCGCTAAACCTGCCGGAAAATACTACGATTTCATGTTCGGCTCGACAGAAGACGCCGGATTCTTGACCTTTCACGACGCGTGGATCACGCCGAAATCTTTGCCGGACTCTTTGATTCAAGACGTGATGACGCCACATCATGGCGATTATTACATGGGAAAAACCGCGGGCGGACAGCGCTGTGCCCCAAGCGACTTCGATGACCCCAATCCCGTGACGTTCCTTTCGGTTCGCGGCGACTTCGATATCTATATAAGCTGTGACGGCGAAGACGGAGAGCAGAAAAAAGAATGGGAAAAGCTCGCGATGGATTTGCTGAAACAGGCTCTCTCGGACTGGGGAATTGGCGGAAAGACGAGCAGCGGATACGGCGCCGGCAAGTTCGCCGAGGTTTCCGCGGCTCCTATTGCCCCTCAAAATCCCCTTGTGGGGAAAACGGTGGAGGTTCGGTGTACCGGTAAAAACAAAAAAGGGAACCCTCAATTTGAAGTGGAAGTCGATGGCAAAAAAATCCGGCCCACTTGGAAAGAGAAAGCTCCAGAGGTTCAAGAAACGATCCAGGCCGTCGTGGTATCTTACACTCCCGGAAACAATCCACAGCTGGTCTTGACCTACACTGCCCAGCCTTTTTAGAGTACATCTCAGACTGAACGCCCACCGGCTTTCAACCGGTGGGTTGGGGGTATATGGCCTACTATCTATTCCGCTCGCTCTTCTTCCGCATATAATACCTCAGGCTTCGCTATGACAGCTTCGCTGTGGCGGCTTCGCTATGGCGGCTTCGCTATGACAGCTTCGCTGTGGCAGGCGAGGCGGCTTTGATCGAGAAGCGAATGAAACAATAAAGAAGGAGGAATCGTTCCTTTGAAGGAATTACGGGACGTCAAGATAGGGCGTAGTCGTTTGGGTATTGGCATTAGAAGGGAAAAAGTCCGTCAACTTTTGAAATTAAGGGGTTTTGCATTGGCAAACGACATTGCCCTCGAGCTGCAAGTGACGCGAGCGGTGATCAAAAAAGATTTCGAAGTTATGGAAGAAGCGGGATATATCGAGCGTTTGAACAACGGCGCGATCTTTTTGAGGGACGAGGATGGAAACACCTTAGCCTCCATCCTCATGCAGCACAAAAACGCCATCGCGATGAGAGCGGCTCAGTACGTGGAGCAAAGGGACACAATTTTCATCAACTCCAGCGCCACCGCGCTCTTGATGCTGCCGTACATCGAAGCGAAATACGTGACTGTCGTCACCAACAACACAAAGGCGATCGACATCAAGCGCAGGGAGGACATGATGGTGATCTTGACGGGAGGGGAGCTGAGTTCCCCCGAAAACGTGTTGTTGGGCGACCTTGCGCTGAATGGCGTGGGGCACACCATGGCCTCGAAGTGTTTCCTGGGATGCAGCGGCATCACGGTCAAGACAGGGATCACCACCTCCATTCTCCGGGAGGCCGCGATCAACGAGCTGATGCTGACGAGGACTTTCGGCAAGAGATTCATTCTGGCCGATAGAACGAAGGTCGGCAGGGCCTCGAATTTCATCTGCGGAGAATGTGATCGGCTTTCTTGCTTGATCACGGATGCGACGGCCTTGAAAGAAGAGGTGGCGAAGCTGCGCCAACACATCGAGGTGATCCAAGCGCCTATGCCATCGCAAAAAATCATGAACGAGGCCGACGAATAGGTAATCTGGCCAAATGAGAAACCTGAACCAACGAAAAGGAGCGTCGGATAGATCATGTTCGGGACTTTCACCCTATAGCCCGCGCCGCCGGACGCACCACCCAAAAAGGGAGAGCCGAGGCCCTCCCTTGACCTTCCTTATCCGAACACCCGTTCCAAAACTCCAGTTGTATTCTTATGCTTGCATTTACTCCTTGCGTTGCAGTCCCTTTCCCAATCGATCCTTTACAGCAAACCCGCTGTACGCGCGGCGTTTTCCAAGACTTTCTTCACGTCCGGCTCAGAACCGAGGCTCGGGCGATAAGGTTCTCCCACGTCCAGACCCCTGAGGTTGGCCAAATCTTTCGTCGCCACGGGGAAACTGGCTTTGTCCATCGCGAGCCGCACGGGGTTGAGCCTGTACTGTGCCTCCAGCGACCCTGCCGTGTCTCCAGACATGTACTTTTCGTAAATCGAACAGACCAGCTCGGGGAAAATATTGGCCGTCGTCGCTATGGCGCCATGCCCTCCATGCGCCAGAGTTCCATAGATCAGCGTGTCCTTTCCCCCCAGCACTTTGAAATTCGTCCCCCGGAAGCTGCGGACCAATTCTGCGGTCGTCGTCATATCGCCGCTGGAGTCCTTGATCCCCACGATATTTTCGCAATCTTGGACCAGTTTCACGACCAGATCCACTGGAATGCCGTAACCTACGCGGCCGGGGTTGCTGTATAGCAACATGGGGGCTTTTCCGAGAGAATCCGCGATCGTGCGGAAATGTCCGTACAGCTCCTTGGGCGTGGGGCGAAGAAACATCGGCGTCAGCACGGAAACAGCGGTGGC
>JAISWV010000153.1 GCA_031270755.1 Synergistaceae bacterium | reverse complement strand
GGTTTTGCCTGTCGAATCATAAGCTCAGTCAAGGACAAGATTTTCACCACCGTATAAGAGATTTTCTTTATACGTTTCATTATACTGTGTTGCATTGAATAGAGGAGGTTATCTGTGGGGCCATGTGGTTGTCTGAAAAGCAAAAATCTCCGATTTTTCAAGGGTTTTGATTAGGTTTGGGTGTCTGTGATTTCTTGTTTTGGTGCGGAGAGGGAGAATCGAACTCCCACAGCCTTTAGGCCACAAGATCCTTAGTCTTGCGCGTCTACCAATTCCGCCATCCCCGCAGCTTTATAGCATGTCACTGAACATACTCCTTAACTTAAACCCGTTGACGCAGGAAGTTTACCTTATTTCTCCCGGCGAGTCAACTGTACCGGCAATGCCTTTGCGTCGTCTCTTACGCTCTCTTACGCTTACGCTTTGGGGGTATACGTGAAGCAGAGGGCCCGCGGGAATCACGAACCCTCTTAAACCTGAACTTGAACGGTTAAATTTTTCGCGTTTCTCAGGCGCTCAGCAGCGCCAGGAGCTCGTCCAAGCTCTTTTTGCCGAAAGATGGCTTGCCGTCGTTGACGATAATGGCCGGCACGCTCATGATCGTATATTTGTTCTTGAAGTCGGGGAAACGCGACACGTCGATCATTTCCGCCTCCACCAGCGGGTTTTTGAGCGCTATCAACTGCGACGCGGTTACCACGTCCGGGCAAAGCGTACAGGAGAGGGACACGCCGATCTTGAGGTTGGCCTTGTTTTTCACCGCCAGAATCTTCTCCAGCACGTCTTCTTCCACAGCCTGCCCAGGCCCCGCGGCGTTGTAAAGGGCGAGGATGAAGGAGTTGATCTCGTGCCCGCCGGGAACGCCGTGGAACTGCACACCCGTGTAAGATCCGTCCAGGCCCAGAACGGCAAACGAGGGGAAGAGCGTGACGTTGAGCCGCTTTTCTTTTGCCAAGTCCTCGCCTTTACGCAAAAATTCGATCTTTACCTTGTCCGCCAGGCCTCCGAACTCGGTCAGAAACGCCTTGACTTCTTCGCTGAAATCGCTGTCGTCCAAAAATGCCGCCAGACCGACCTGGTTTTCAAACCGCTGGAAAACAGGTACAAGCTGCTCCCGAAGCTCTTCATCGAAGAAAGAATCCCTGGGCCCCGAGGCAACGGACTGCTCTTCGTCGGACAGTCCCAGCCGTTCCTTCTTTTGCGCCACGTATTTTTCGGCGCATGTGGCCGCCAAGGCTCCGTCCGAGACGGCGGTGACCAGCTGCCGGAGCTCTTTCGGGCGGATATCCCCCGCCGCGAACACTCCGTCCACGTTGGTGCGCATGTTCTCGTCAGTGAGAATGTAGCCTCGGTCGTCGAGCCGGAGCTGACCGGCGTACTCCGCGCTTTGAGGGACATAACCGACGAACACGAACACGCCGAAGGTGTGGTCTTTGCCGGGCGGGTCGTATCTCCAAGTTTGGCCGGTGCGGTTGTCGACGAAGGTCGCGTACCGGGGGACGGTGTCACCGCCCACCTCCAGAATTTCCGTCTGAAACTTCACCTCGATTTTCGGGTGCGCCAGCACGCGTTCGGCGATGGTTTTAGAACAGGCGAACTCCTGCGCCCGGGCGATGACGGTCACTTTTTTGGCGTAACGTGTCAGGAAAATCGCTTCCTCAGCCGCGGCGAAACCCGCGCCTATCACGAAGACGTCCATGCCGGTAAAAAATTCGCCGTCACAGGTGGCGCAGTATCCAATGCCATGCCCTCTGAACTCCTCCTCGCCGGCGAAACCCAGCTTCCGAGGTACGGCCCCGGTCGCCACCACCACGGCAAGAGCTTCGTACTCGCCTTCTACGGTTCGGACTTTTTTGATGTCCTGGGTAAAATCCACCGACTCCACCACGGTCTGCAAAAATTTCACGCCGAAGTTTTCCGCCTGTTTGCGCATGGTCTGAGTCAGTTCTGCGCCCGAGGTGCGCAGAATACCCGGGTAATTCTCCACCTCGGACGTGATCTTGATCTGTCCTCCAACCCGGTCCCGGTCGAGCACCAGCGTCTTGAGCTTCGCGCGCCCGGCGTAGATGCCCGCGGTCAACCCCGCGCTGCCGGAGCCGATGATAATCAGGTCGTACAGATCTCTCATAATCGTTTTACTCTTTCGTACCGCTTTACAGTTTCCCGACCAAATCCAGGCTGGGCTTGAGGGTCTGCGCGCCGGGGCGCCACTTCGCCGGGCAGACCTGATCGCCGTGCTCCGCCACGAACTGCGCGGCCTGCACCTTGCGCAGGAGCTCGGTGGCCTCGCGGCCGATGTTGGTGCTATTGACCTCGTAGGACACGATTTCTCCCTTGGGGTTGATCACGAAGCTGCCCCGCAATGCCATGCCGTCCTCTTCGATGTAAACCTCGAATTCTTTCGCGAGCTTCGCAGTGGGGTCGGCCAGCATCACGTACTTGATCTTTTTGATGGTATCAGAGGCGTCGTGCCACGCCTTGTGGACGAAATGGCTGTCGGTGGACACCGAATAGACCTCGCAGCCGATTTTTTTGAATTCGTCGTAGTGGTCGGCCAAGTCACCCAGCTCGGTGGGGCAGACAAAAGTGAAGTCGGCCGGATAGAACACGAAAACCGACCATTTCCCCAGAAGATCCGCTTTGGTTACCGTCTTGAATTTCCCCTCCGCGAAAGCCTGCACCTTGAAATCTCCAATTTCCTTGTTGATAAGTGACATTTTGTTTCCTCCTATTGAATTAGTGTATCGTGATCGGCAAAACGCCGTATCCGCCCTCATAAATTTTCCTGCGTTCGCCCGCCCGATTGACAGGCCTTGCAAACCCCGCTGAATATCATCACTCGACTCTCCACCCTGACCCCCGTACACGCCTCCACCGCCTGGTCGATCTTGCCGATGAGCTCGCCGGGAACGGTGCGGTCGGTGTCGAAAATACGCCCGCATCGCAAGCAAACGGCGTGATAATGCTCGTAAGCGTTCGGGTCGAAACGGTCGGGCGCTTCCGGGAAATACAACCTCAAAAGCTCCCCGTTTTCGGCCATCAGGCTCAAATTACGGTAAACAGTGCCCAAACTGATCTGAGGAAAATTTTTGCGGACCTCCTCGTACACCTCCGCCGCCGTCGGGTGGTCAAGCCGCGCGAGGACCTCCCCAATGATCCCCTTTTGCGCGCTGTGCCGCCTGGCCATCTTGATGCCTCCTCTTAATAATAGTAATCATTACTATTATTTAATAATTTTAACGCGTCCTTTTACGAATGTCAAGACCGCGATCGGCAGATTTGGCCCTTGGGGCTTGCGCTATAATGAGGTGTTATGTTCTGAGTGCGAGCCTTAAAATGAAAAAAAAGTGAAGAAAAGGTGAAGAAAAGATGTTGGATGGCATAAAGAAGATGCTGGGACTCGACCCCAACGACCGGGCGTTGAAGCAATACTGGAGCGTCGTCGAGCGGGTGAACGTCTTCACCCCCGAGATGGAGTCGATGAAGGACGAGGAGCTGCGCCTGCGCGGAGCTCAATTGAAGGCGAGAGCCGCGGTTGGAGAGGAGCTTTCCGACCTCCTGCCCGAGGTGTTCGCGTTGGTGCGCGAGACCTCATGGCGAACCATCGGGCTGCGGCATTACGATGTGCAGTTGATCGGCGGAATGACGCTCCATGACGGGCGGATCGCGGAAATGCGGACAGGTGAGGGGAAGACCTTGGTGGCCACCTTGGCCGTCGTTTTGAACGCCCTGGCGGGGCAAGGCGTGCATCTCATCACGGTCAACGACTATTTGGCCAAGCGGGACGCCGCTTGGATGGCCCCGATTTACAACTTCTTGGGTTTGTCGGTGGGGGTGATCTACCCTTATATGCCCGTGGAAGAGCGCTACGATGCCTACCGTTCGGACATCACCTACGGCACCAACAGCGAATTCGGCTTCGACTACTTGCGCGACAACATGGTGATGCACAAAGATCAAATGGTGCAGCGCTCCCATTTTTTCTGCATTGTGGACGAAGTGGACTCGATTTTGATCGACGAAGCCCGGACGCCCTTGATTATTTCGGGACCCTCCGACGACAACGTGGAGCTCTATGTCCGGGCCGACGGAGCGGCTCGTCAGCTCAAAGAGGGCACGGACTACGAAACGGACGAAAAAGA
>JAISWV010000365.1 GCA_031270755.1 Synergistaceae bacterium | reverse complement strand
TCAAAGAAGTGGAGATATTTCAAGGGATCACCGACTTGAGTTTTACGGGTTTTCAGGGGAAGGCCGAAGAACTCGCTCCTTTGGCGGCGAACACGCCTCTTTGGGGTCGGGGGTATGATCTGCCTCTTTCGGAGTTGCGGAAAATAGACATTCCCTGCGTCATTCTGGGCCCGATAGGAAAAGACGCTCATAAAATCACGGAGAGGGTGGAACTCGACTACTCTTTCAACGTGTTTCCCTCCATTTTGCAGAAATTTATCGAGTCGGTTTTTCGAGCGCCTTCAAACGACAAAAAAACCGAGGACAAAAAAGTCAAAAATGTCTCGAACTAATTTGTATCGACCTGAATGATTTCTATTTCGCTAAAAGGGATTATGCGTTACAATACGGAGGCTACGTCCATAGGGAGGCAGCGTGTAACGGGTTTTATTTTTGCGGAGGTGAGAGGGGATGCGGCTTCTAACCCGATCCGATTTCGATGGTTTGATGTGTGCCGTACTGCTTAAAGAACTGGATCTTTTTGATGAAAAAAAATTTGTACATCCCAAAGACATTCAGGACGGCGTAATCGATGTGACGAACGACGATATCCTGGTGAATATTCCTTACGCTCCGGGCTGCGGGATGTGGTTCGATCACCATACCAGCGAAGACGCGAGAGGTCTTATGTACCAATTCAAGTACGTGGGAGCTTCGTGGCCGGCGCCCAGTTGTGCTCGGGTGATTTATGAGTACTATGGAGGGGCGAAGGGTCGCTTGGCGCGCTTCAAACACATGGTGATGGAAGCGGACAAGTGCGATTCGGCCCACTTCACTCGTGAGGAGGTCCTAAATCCCGAGGGGATGGTGTTGCTTTCTTTCATCATGGACCCGCGGACGGGGTTTGGCCGGTATAGAGATTTTCGCATCTCCAACTATCAATTGATGGATTGTCTGATCGATTATCTTCGCACGATGGAAATCGAGGAGATCATGCAGCTCGAGGATTTGCAAGAGCGGGTGCGCCTTTACAGCGAGCACAAAGAGCCTTTCCTCAAGATGATGAAAGACAGCTCTTGGGCCGAGGGCGCGGCGGTGATCACCGACCTCAGAGGCGTGGAAGAAACCTACGTGGGCAATCGTCATGTGATATACGCCGTCTTTCCCGATCAGAACGTATCGGTACGGGTTTTTGACGGACGGGAAAAGCAGTTTTGCGTTTTCTCCGTGGGATACAGCATCCTCAACCGCACGGCGACCGTGGACGTCGGCAAGTTGATGCTGAAGTACGGCGGAGGCGGACATCGAAGGGTGGGAACGTGTCAGGTTCCTTACGCGGACGTCGATAGGATCTTGAAGGAAATCGTCGACGAAATCAACGCTCGCAACTGGCAGATGTTGAATATCGCCGGGCTCGAAGAGTTTTGATATAAGGCGATCGTTTGCCCTGCCTTTTCCGCAAGGGGAAAGGCCATTAGACCATAGGGAGGAGGTGGTGGACGTGCGGCACTACGAAATGCTGGTTTTGTTGAGCGCGGAGCTCGAAGAACCCAAAGAGGAGATCGAAAAGATCGAGGATGTCGTGCGGAATCTTGGAGGCGAGGCCGTCAAGATCGACGTTTGGGGAAGGAAGCGCCTGGCTTATCCCATCCAAAAGAAGACCGAAGGGATATACGCGCTTTTCGACTTCAGCTTGGAGCCGGCACAAACTTTTGAACTGAAGCGCGTGTTGGGACTGCGGGGGAACATTTATCGCCAAATGATCATTTTATTGGACGAATGACCCCGTAAGAGAACAAGAAACTCAGAGAGGAGAGAGTCGCGAATGTCCAGGGGATTCAACAAGGTCGTTCTTATGGGCAATTTGGCCCGTGACCCCGAGTTTCGTTATACGGTGGACAAACGAGCGTGGGCTCGTTTCACCGTTGCGGTGGGGTTCGCTTGGAAAAATAAAAACGGAGAGTACCAAGAAGGAACGGATTTTATCCCTATAACTGCGTGGGGGCCTCTTGCAGAGCGTTGCGGACGTTATTTGAAAAAAGGGAGTTCGGTCTTGGTCGAGGGCAAAATTAAAGTTCGCAGTTATGAAGCCCGAGACGGCAGCGGCAAGAAATACGCTACGGACGTGGCGGCCGACAACGTTCAGTTTGTGGGATCCAAGCAGAGTTCCGAAGGCGAGGAATTCAGCGGCGCGGTGCCGGGCGTCCCGGCGAGTAGCTCGCGCCCCGCTGTGAGCAATGACGCAGATTTTGGAAAGAGCGTGCGCGAAAAAGGGTTTGGCGACGGAGACTTCCCTATGGACTTTTCCGAGATGGGAGAGAACGGAGAAGGGGAGCCCGAGGCAGAGATCCCGTTTTAAAAAGCGAAGTTTTTAAGAGTCTTTATAAGATCGAGAAAGGACGAGGCGTCCTTTTCGGGATTTTCGGGAGGTCGAAAGTGAAAGATGAACGGTGAAGGCAGGCCCAGCGGCGGCCCGGGCGGCGCTCCGCGGGGCAATATGCGGAGAGGCGGGCCCAGGCGGCGCCCGAAGTTTTGTTATTATTGCGTCGAAAAGCAGGAAAAAGTCGATTATAAAGACGCTGACAAACTGCGCAAGTACATCAGCGAACGAGGAAAGATCATTCCGCGCCGGGTGACGGGAAATTGCGCGAAACACCAAAGACTTTTGACGGAGGCTATCAAAAGAGCCAGATATATGGCGTTGCTCCCTTACTCTTTGGATTGACGTTCTCCTTTTGGGAGCCGGTTTGCGTCGGGGGAGTGGCCAAAAGGCACCTCCCCTTTTTATGCGGGGAGAAAGTGGAAAAAGTATGGAGGGGCCGAACAAGTTGAAAAAAACGGGTATTTCGAAAGCATCGCTTTTTAGGTGTCTTTTGTTGTCGTTGACGTCTGCGCTGCTTTTTTGTGTCGGATCTTTCATCCCCCCGCTGGGTATGACGGCTTTTTTATTTTCCCCCATGCCCCTTGCCCTTTTGGGAGCGAGAGAGAACAAAGCGTGGATGACCGCCGGCCTTTTGGGCGCTTCGACGGTTCTCGGGCTGTTTTTCGGGCCTTGGTTTTTTCTTGATTTTTTACTGGCTCAAGGATTTTTATGCTTTGGTTTGACGCTGCCGCTGGGTAAAGTAAAAAATGGCGGCGAAAGCCTGCTTATCTGCATAGGGGCGTCTATCGTTTCTAAGATCATGTTCGTGGGCCTGACCTTCGCACTGACGGGGCGCAACCCTTTCATGTGGGACCCCAACGCGCTGCGCACCCTCTTGGCTCATATGTACGGAGGAGTCCTCGACCAGGGAACGCAAACGGCGGCTCTGGATCAATCCATGGAGCAGGCGGTCGAGCTTCTTCCTTATATGCTGCCTTCTTTGATTCTCTTGTCCTCGATGCTGGATTCTTTCCTCAATTATCGATTGTGCGAGACGCTTCAGCGCAATCGCGCCGTGCCCTTTCCCGGGCTGCCGTCCTTCGAAAATTGGCGTTTCCCGAAAAGCCTTTTGTGGACGTTGCTGTTTGCGTTCGCCTTGCCGTTTTTGTTTGAAAAAGGACCTCTTTCGACGATGCTCGAAATCAATCTGAAGTTCTTGGTCAGCGTATTTTTCTTTTTGCAGGTAATATCATTGGTTTGGTGGTGGCTTTCCCAGCGCGCGGTGCATTTTCTTCTGCGCGTTTTCATCGTAGTGCTCCTTTTTTTGCCGATTTTGGGCATGTGGGCTTTCGTGCTGGGAATAGGGGATATTTGTCTCGACTTCAGGGCGAGAAAAATACAGCGAACGTGAGGCAGCTGCCCGTATTTTTATATGGAGGTATTTTTATATGCAGGTGATTTTAAAAAAAGACGTCAATAAAGTAGGCAGGGCCGGCCAGCTTCTGGAGGTCAGCGACGGTTACGCGCGCAACTTTTTGTTCCCTCGGGATTTGGCCGAAGAGGCGACCGCAGGCAAGATCGCGGACTTGAAAACGCGTCAGCAAAGCCAAAAGGCCAAAGAAACCAAACAGAAGCTGACCTCCGAAGAGGACAGGGAGCGCCTGCATGGTAAAGTGGTGCGCGTCGCCGTCAGCGCCGGAGAAAACGGCAAGCTCTTCGGAAGCGTTACGACCGCTCAAATCGCCGCGGCCCTCGAAGCTCAGTTCCGGATAAAAATCGACAAGAGGAATGTCAAATTGGCCGAGCCCGTGAAACAAGCGGGGAATCATGCCATCTCCATCCGCCTTTACGCGGGAGTGCAGGCAGACATGACCTTGGCCGTAGACGCTCAACACACATGAGGGCCGGCGCTTGACGACGATATACGACCGGGTTGCGCCTCAAAACACCGGCGCCGAGCGCGCGGTGCTGGGCGCTTGCCTGCTGGAGCAGGAGGCGCTGGGCAACGCCGTGGAAAACCTGACGCCTGAAGATTTTTACGATCTGAACCACAGGGCCGCCTTCGAGGTCATGGTGGACATGTTTGCCGCAAATCACCCGGTGGAGATGGTGACTTTCAGCGAGGAGCTGATGAAGCGCGGATTGTTCGAAAAACTTGGAGGCCAGCCTTTTTTCGCTTCTCTCGTGGCCGAAGTTCCCACGACGGCCAATGTAGAGTTTCACGCCAGTATCGTAAAGGAAAAATCTATACGCCGCCGTCTGATCGAAGCTGGCAATCATATCGTCCGTTTAGGG
>JAISWV010000330.1 GCA_031270755.1 Synergistaceae bacterium | reverse complement strand
CCACATATACCACGCTCAAGCAAACAAGCTTCTTAACACATCCTTAACAGAAGATAAAAATGAGTCTATTTTATAGTTGGGAACTGCCACCTCGTAAAATAGACTCACCTCATTTGTAGCGAAATTGAATCGCCGCCAAAAGCAAGCTATATTAAATTAAATTGAATTACTTACGTATTTTACCTAAAAAAAACCAAAAGTCAAGTTCCTTTACTCAAATTTTCAAATGGCTCAAAAATGCCTCAAAAATGCGCCGTTCGCTTCTTTTTTCTGCTTCTTTCTTTTGTCTACTACGCCCGCAATTTCCGGAAAACCCACCAATTTAGCTCCAATTCAATCAGTCCAATGATCCCCTGGGGTAGAGCGGAAATCTCGCGGTCATTTTCAGTGCTTCCGCTTTGCAGCCGTTCAGGTTGTCTTTGTCCTCGGGCGCGGCGGCGACTCGATTCATGATCCCGGCAATATCCGTCATCTCCGGCTCTTTCATGCCCCGCTGGGACACGCTCGTGGTCCCGATGCGGACGCCGCTGGTGACCGAGGGTTTTTCCGGATCGTTGGGAATCATGTTTTTGTTGATCGTGACTCCCACGTATTCCAAGGCGTCCTGAAAAAGCTTGCCCGTTATTTTCTTGGAGCGCAGGTCCAGGAGGACGATATGGTTGTCCGTGCCCCCGCTGACAACGCGGAAGCCGTGTTTCGTCAGCTCCTTCGCCAAAGAGGCCGCGTTTTTGACGACCTGCTCCATAGTTGCCTTGAATAAAGGCGTCGCCGCGTTCTTCAGGCACCAGGCCTTGGCCGCCATAATGTTCAAGTGGATGGAGCTGATGGCGCCGGGAAACACACCGCGATCCAGGGCGCGGGCGTGCCGGGCCTTGCAAAGGACCATGCCGCCCCTGGGCCCGCAGAAGGTTTTGGTGGTGGAGGACGTCACGAAATCTGCGTGGGGTATGGGGCTGGGAATGACTTTGGCCGCCACGAGCCCGGCCACGTGGGCCATGTCCACCATCGAGAGCCCGCCGACGAAATGGGCGGCCCTGGCCACGCGTTCGTAGTCGATGAGGCGGGGATAGGCGCTGCCCCCGGCGATGACGAGCTTTGGCCTGTGCTCTCGTGCCAGGCGCTCCAGTTCTTCGTAGTCGATCAGCGCCGTATCGCCGTTCAGGCCATAAGACACGAAATTGTAGAACTTGCTCGTGAAATTGGACGGGGAACCGTGGGTCAGGTGTCCTCCGTGGTCGAGCTTCATCCCCAGCACGGTGTCGCCGGGCTTCAGAACCGCCGCGTAGACCCCGTAGTTGGCCGTGGAGCCGGAGTAGGGCTGCAAATTGACGTGATCCGCGCCGAACACGTCCTTGGCGCGCTGTATGCCCAGGCGCTCCATCTTATCCGCCACCTGCGAGCCCGCCTGAAAACGCGCGCCGGGGTAGCCCTCCGTCGTTTTGTTCGCGAAAACGCAGCCCGAAAGTTCCAACACTTCCTCGCTTTCCGTGCTTTCCGACGCGATCATCTCGATGTTGTGCTCTTGCCTCTCCAGCTCCTCCCGAACCAAATGATAGAGCTCCGGGTCGGAGAGCTGCGTATATTTCAACATAGCGTTCACTCCTTGAATTTTATGTGTATTATATATGAACCCGACGATCGCGGTTTCGACGCGTTCGCCAGGTCGAAACGCGAGGAGGCATCGATACGAGATGAAAGCTATATTGGTTGCGGGAAGAGGAAAGAGTCGGCGTTTCACCCTGTGTTTTATGATTTTTTCTTTTATCGTCGTGTTGTGTGCCGACGCCGAAGCGCATAGTTCCAAGGCATGGGAGAAGCGCCTGAACGAGCGCACGGCGACGTTGTGGGTCGACGCTCAGACCTTGGGGGACGACATCGTCCTCAACGCCAGAGGGAAGCTCGACGTCACTCGGGTCGAGCGCGGACTTGGCCGATACTTGGACACGGACCGGGACGTGGAAGAATGGCTTGTCAACGGACTCAACTACTACTCCAGCAATCGTAAAGACACCAGGGCGAAGGTCAAGGGGCGCGACGTCTTCGTGCTGAACTACAGGGCCGTCAAGTTCTGGAACTTCGACCCGGCGAAGCTTGTCATCGGGGAATATATGGTGACACCCGAGGATATTCTGACGAAAAAAGAATACTGGGAGAGAGAGCTGTCCCCCGGCGATACGGGGACCGTCGCCGTCGCCGCGCCGCCTCTCGAGCCGGGGCAGAAGGTCGAGCTTCGATACGAGGACGCCCGCGCACCGCTGGAGGTCCCGCGGAAGTGAACGGGAAAATGGCAGACATTCAGTTCTCAAGTTTTTCCGTCACTTGATCATGTAGCTGACGAACGCGTAAAACGCCGCCAAAATGATCCCCGTCGTGGTTAAATAAATCGTGACTATAGATTTGAAGTTTCCGTCTATTTTCTCGTCTATTTTTCCAAGGCAGGCGTTCATGTCGTTTCTCATGCTGTCGAAACGGTCGTTCACACTGTTTTCCAGTTTCTCAAAACGAGTCTCCGCGCTGTTTTCTTGTTTAGCAAAGCGAGAACTTACACTATTTTCCAGTTTCTCGAAACGAGAACTTACGTCATTTTCCAGTTTCTCGAAACGAGAACTTACGTTATCTTCCAGTTTCTCGAAACGAGAATTTACGTTATCTTCCAGTTTCTCAAAACGAGAATTTACGTTATTTTCCAGTTTCCCAAAACGAGAACTCACGTTATTTTCCAGTTTCTCAAAATGGGTATTCATGTCCGTTCGCAACGCGCCCACGTCTATCCGTAAGTCGTTGATCGCTTTTTCGGTTTTCGTCTCGAATTTTTCCTGAGACTTTTTCACCCCGTCCATCTCGGAATCGATCCGCCTGAGCTCGGCGTCCACCCTCCGGCTTTCAGATGTGAAAAGGTCTTTTTCTACTTGTTCTACGGGCATATCAACCACTCCTTCTCAATCTCTCTTCTATTTTACAACAGAGGAAAGTCACCGCCGCTACGCGTTCGGCAAGCTTTCCGGCGTCTTCCCGATAGTTCGTCTCAACAAAAGTCCAAAGCGAAGCGAGTAAGCCTTACGTCTCCATCAGACTGGAAATCAAAATTTTTTTGAATAGGTATGCTCAAAGTATTACACGCGGTAATGGCCCTTTGCACCGGTTTGGTTTTTCCGACCTCCGCAGTGCTTTCGTAACCTAAAAGCCTCATGAGCTGAGAACACTTCCAAAAGTGAAAGCCGTTGTCCTCCGCAAACTGCTCGAAATTTGTCCGGTCATCGTCAAAATGGAATACGTCGAGGGCGGTATCCTTTTCCCCAGCGGGCTGAATTACATTTTCGCACATACCGATACCTCCTTTCTCGCATCATGCGACTATTTTATCTCGAAAGTTCAGCTTTGCCATCATAATATCGAGCGGCAAAGGTTCCGTCAATAAAGATAGCAGATGGGTTAAAAATTCCCCCGTCTTGGCATTTGGGCTATTCGGAGCGATAATACGAAGCATGAAGCAATCGAAGTTTCTCACTGAAAAGGAGGCGCTTTGACAATGGCATACCTCACTCTGGGCATAGAAACCAGCTGCGACGACACAGCGGTCGCCGTTTTGAAGGACGGCCGGGAGGTGCTGACGGAGCTTTTGTCGAGCCAGATCAAAGATCACGCTCCCTTTGGCGGTGTCGTCCCAGAGTTCGCCGCGCGCAAACACCTGGAAAACATTCTCCCCTTGATTGACGCCGCCCTGAAATGTGCGGGCATCGCCGGAGGAGATCTGGACCTCATCGCCGTCACCCAGGGCCCCGGACTCATGGGCTCCCTGATGGTGGGGGTGGAAACGGCACGCGCCCTCTCTCAGGCCTGGAACGTCCCTCTTATTGGTGTCAATCACCTGGAGGGACACATGTTTGCGCCCCTTGTGGACTCTGAGCTGAAGCCGCCCTTTTTGTCGTTGATCGTCTCCGGTGGTCACACGGAAATCGTCCGCGTGGACGACTTCGGATGTTATTCCATGCTGGGCGCCACCCGCGACGACGCCGCAGGCGAGGCCTACGACAAGGCGGCGAAGGTCATGGGCCTCCCCTACCCCGGCGGCCCCGAGATCGACAAACTCGCGAAAAC
>JAISWV010000329.1 GCA_031270755.1 Synergistaceae bacterium | reverse complement strand
CGCTATGCGACCCCACTGGCCCCCCCGAGACCCCCCTTGGGTGTTTAAATCTGAATAAAGGTGGCATTGTTGTGCAGGATAAAATAGAGACTCTTTTGAAGCTGAAGGGCAAGATCATCGCCGGCGGCGGAGACAAGAAGATAGAAAAACAGCATTCTCTCGGTAAGATGACGGCGCGGGAAAGGATCGCGGCGTTGTTCGACGAGGAAAGCTTTGTGGAGATCGATACGTTTGTCGAACAAAGGTGCACTTATTTTGGCATGGACAAAGTGGAGATTCCCGGAGAGGGAGTCGTCACGGGTTACGGCACCATCGACGGCCGTTTGGTATATGTGTTTTCTCAGGACTTCACGGTCATCGGAGGCACCTTGGGAGAAATGCACGCAAGCAAAATTTGTAAAATTCTCGACCTCGCGATGAAGGTCGGCGCTCCGGTGATCGGCATCAACGACTCGGGAGGGGCACGCATTCAAGAGGCCGTGGACGCCATGCGGGGATACGGCGACATTTTTTATCACAACACCATCGCCTCGGGCGTGGTGCCCCAGATTTCCGTCATCATGGGACCCTGCGCGGGGGGAGCGACCTACTCTCCCGCTCTGACCGATTTCATTTTCATGGTGGACAAAATTTCCAACATGTTCATCACAGGACCTCAGGTGATCAAAGCCGTAACCGGGGAGGACGTGACGGTGGAGGCCCTGGGCGGCTCCATGACCCACAACAGCATTTCGGGAGTGGCCCATTTCGTCTCTCCCGACGAGATGACGTGTTTGGCGGACGTGCGAAAACTGCTGGGCTTTCTGCCTTCGAGCAACAGAGAACTTCCCCCCCTTGTGGAGTGTTCAGACCCCGTCGGCCGCCTCTGCAAGGAACTGGACACGATTCTCCCGGACTCCTCCAACCGGACGTACGACATGAGAAAAATCATCGCTTCGATAGTGGATCATCACGATTTCTTCGAGGTTCAGCCCTATTACGCGCAGAACATCATCACCGGCTTCGCCCGCGTCGGCGGACAGACGGTGGGGATCATCGCCAGCCAGCCCCAAGTCATGGCGGGGTGCATCGACATCAACGCCTCCGACAAATCCAGCCGCTTCATATCCATCTGCGACAGTTTCAACGTGCCGCTGCTGAGCTTCGTCGACGTTCCGGGCTTCATGCCGGGGACCAATCAAGAGTACGGGGGCATCATTCGTCATGGAGCCAAGCTGCTTTACGCCTATTCCGAGGCGACTGTCCCCAAGGTGACCGTCATCGTCCGCAAGGCCTACGGCGGCGCCTACATCGCAATGTGCTCGCGGTACATGAGAGCCGATATGGTTTTGGCCTGGCCCACCTCGGAGATTGCGGTCATGGGCGCCGAAGGCGCGGCCAATATCATTTTCAAAAAAGAAATCGAATCGGCGGAAAACCCCGAGGCGGTAAGAAAAACCAAAATCGACGAGTACACTGCGGAATTTTCCAACCCCTATCAAGCCGCAAAACGCGGTGACATCGACGACGTCATCAAACCTTCCGAAACCCGAAAACGCGTCGCGTCGGCGCTGAGAATGCTGGCGGCGAAATGCGAGAGCCGGCCCATCAAAAAGCACGGCAATTTTCCGGTCTGACAAAATAACAAAATAAAACGTGAAAAGAGGAACGATTATGGAGTACAAAGATATTGTTTACGAAGTCAGGGATCACATCGCGTTCATCGTCATCAACCGCCCCAAGGCCCTCAACGCGCTCCTCATGAACACGAAAGCTGAGCTGGGGAACGCCATTGACGCCATAGCGGCGGACGACGACGTTCGGGGAGTCATCATCACCGGCAACGGCCGGGCTTTCTGCGCCGGAACCGACATCACGGAAATCCCCACGGACGAAAAGGGCGTCCGAAACATGTCGAAAATGGCTCACACCTTGTTCAGCAAGTTCGACGAGTTGGGAAAACCCATCATCGCGGCCGTCAACGGTTACGCCCTGGGCGGAGGAACGGAGTTGGTCCTGGCCTGCGACATCGTCATCGCCAGTTCCAAAGCGGTCTTCGGCCTGCCGGAGATCGACCTTGGCGTGAACCCCTGCTATGGCGGAACCCAGCGTTTGCCCAGGATCGTCGGGCCTATGGTGGCCAAGGAGCTGCTTTTCACCGGAAAAAGCGTCAAAGCCGAAGAAGCCAAGGCGCTGGGCATCGTCAACAGGATCGTGGAGCACGCCGACCTGCTTCCAGAGGCCGAGAAGCTCATGAAAGAGATCGTCGGCAAAGCGCCCATAGCGATCAAGTACAACAAGTACCTGGTCAACAACGGCCTGAACAAAACCCTCGCCGACGCCCTGGATTACGAGGAGGAAATATCGGGGATCGTCTTTGTCACGGAGGACGCGAAAGAGGGCCTCAAAGCCTTCATAGAAAAAAGAAAACCGGAGTTTAAAGGGAAGTAAACACAAAATATTGTCCGGGCAGGGAAAGGGAAAAATGTCCTGCCCGGACAACGTTCTCATTTTCGGGAGACTGTCGTTAT
>JAISWV010000291.1 GCA_031270755.1 Synergistaceae bacterium | reverse complement strand
CTCGGGCCTGGATATGCCGAAACCCACCACGATGGGCGGAGCCCCAGCCTCCTTCAGCAGCGTGATCTTCGAGGACAGAGGGGCCTGCATCTCCCGGTCCGCCCCAGTGACTCCGCCTCGGCCCAGGAAATACGTGTAGCCCTTGGTCAGAGCGGCGATCTCGCGCAGCTTTTCGTCGCTGGCGTTGGGCGGGACGATGAACACGGGGTCTATTCCTGCGTCACGGGCATACCGCACGAACGGGCCGGCCATCAGCGTCGGAACGTCGGCCACCAGGATGGAGTCCGCGCCGGAATCGGCGGCGCGCCTATAAAAACTCTCCCCTCCCCTCCCGACCACCAAATTGGCGTACACCAGAAGCCCCGCCGGGATGTCCGAGTATTTTTCCCGCACCTGTGCCAGAATATCCAAACAGCCGTCCGGGGTCGCTCCCTTGGCGAGGGCTCTGTTGGCGGAGGTCTGAATGACGGGACCGTCCGCCACGGGATCGGAGAAAGGGATCCCCAGCTCCAGGGCGTCCGCGCCGCTTTCGATAAGCGTTTCGATGATCGCCTGGCTCTCCTTCATGCCGGGGTCGCCCAGCATCACAAAGGGAATGAAGGCCCCATGGCCCTTCTTTTTCAAGTCGGAGAAGGTTTTCTCGTAACGTCGAGTCATAGCTTCGCACCTCCGTCAATATAGGGCATGACCTGTTCGATGTCTTTGTCGCCGCGCCCGGAGAGGTTGACGATGTAAATTTGGGGCTCGGCCGCGTCTTGGGCGTGCTTGAGGGCTTGGGCCAGGGCGTGGGAGGATTCCAGCGCCGGTATGATGCCCTCTTCCCGGGAAAGGCGCTCGAAGGCGTCCAGGGCTTCCCGGTCGGTGATACCCACATATTCGGCGCGCCCGATGGAGTGCAGGTACGAGTGCTGCGCCCCGACCCCCGGGTAGTCCAGGCCGGCGGATATGGAATGGGACTCCCGTATCTGGCCGTTTTCGTCCTGGAGGACGTAGCTGTAGCTGCCGTGCAGAATCCCGGGGCGCCCCTTTTCGATAGTGGCCCCGTGCTTTTCAGTGTGCAGTCCGTGTCCCGCGGGCTCGACGCCGACGAGCTTCACCGAGGGCTCGTCGATGAAGTCCGTAAAGATTCCCATAGCGTTGGACCCGCCGCCCACGCAGGCGAACACCGCGTCGGGAAGGCGTCCCTGGGCTTCGAGGATCTGCCGCTTGGCCTCGCGCCCTATGACGCGCTGGAACTCCCTGACGATGGTGGGGAAAGGATGGGGGCCGGCCACCGTCCCCAGCAGGTAATGGGTGTTCTCGTAGCTGGCCGCCCAGTCCCGCAGCGCTTCGTTGATGGCGTCCTTCAAGCCGCGGCTCCCCGTCTCCACGGGCACCACCTCCGTTCCCATCAGCCGCATCCGGAAGACGTTGGGAGCTTGTCTCTCCATGTCCTTCGAGCCCATGTAAACTCGGGTTTCCATTTTGAAGAGGGCTCCGGCCAGGGCCGTGGCCACGCCGTGCTGTCCCGCCCCGGTCTCGGCGATCAACCGGGTCTTTCCCATGCGGCGGGCCAGCAGCGCCTGCCCGATCACCTGGTTCGTTTTGTGGGCTCCGCCGTGGAGAAGATCCTCCCGTTTCAGGTAGATCGTGGCTTTCGTCCGGTCGGTCAGGTTCCGGCACCGGTAGAGGGGCGTCTCGCGTCCCGCGTACTCCTTCAGCAGCCCCTCGAACTCCGCGGTGAAAGCCGGGTCTCCTTGCGCCCCTTGGAAGGCTCGATCCAGTTCCAGCAGCGTCGGCACCAGAATCTCCGGCACGAACATCCCGCCGAACTCGCCAAATCGGCCGATTTGACACGATCGATTCAAAAATCCTTGCGTGTTTTCCATATTAAATCTCACCTCTCAGATTTGCGAACAGTTTTTCGATTTTTTGGTGGTCTTTCTTTCCAGGCGAGCTCTCCACCCCCGAGTTCACGTCGATGGTGAAACACCCGAACTCCGAGACCCGGCGCGCGTTGTCCGCGTCGATTCCCCCGGCAAGGATTATTTTGGACCGGTTCATTCCGTTTTTGTCGAGCTCGCCCAGCAGGGACCAGTCGAAGCTCTTTCCCGTGCCGCCCCGGGAATTTTTCCCGAATGTGTCCAGCAGAAGGCGATCTGCGGGGATACCGTTCATGGCGGGGATGTGATCCCGCACGCCTGCGGCTTTCCAGATCTCGCACCCTTTGGGCAGTTCCTTACGCAGGTTTTCCACAAATGCCCCGGACTCCTCGCCGTGGAGCTGAACGGCGGAAAGCCCCGTATTCAACGCCGTCTCGACGATTTTCCCAACGCTCTCGTTCACGAAAACCCCCACCAGGGGCAAGGGAGAGGCCACACGAATTTCCCGGGCCCGGGCCTCGCCGATCCGCCTGGGGGACTCGTCCGCGAAGATGACCCCCCCGAAGACCGCTCCGGCCTCGTAGCTTTTCGCCGCGTCCTCCGGCGAGGCGAGGCCGCAGATCTTCACCCCGCCGTAGATCAACCGGCGTACGGCAAGGTCGACGCGCTCCGCTTTCATGAGCATCCCTCCCACCAGATAGGCGTCCGTGCGGCCCTCCAGGCTCAATACGTCCTCATGG
>JAISWV010000255.1 GCA_031270755.1 Synergistaceae bacterium | reverse complement strand
AACTGGAGCGCTCCGTCGTGGAGGGGAACCGACGTCCCTACGATGCCGCGCAGAGCCGTGTCCAAACGGATGTTGGCCTTGGCGGTGGCGTGGGAGGCCTGAATCGCCTCGAGGCCCGCGGGCGAGTAGATATTTTCCAGCAAGTCGTAAACCACGTTGTTGGGCAATTTGCTGTCGATCAACATGATGTTCATGACGGCCGCCGTTGTGGTGTCGCCGGCGGTGCCATAGGTGGCGGCGGGGATGGTGGCCTCGATGTAGAAGGGATACTTTTTCAGGAGGTTCTGAAGCGGTTCTCCTTCCACGGGGACGAAGGCGATTTTCTTGCTGGTGCCCAGCTCCATGATGGTGGCGTTGCCCAGGCCGGAGGTGACGAACGCCACGTCGCACAGTCCGTTCTTGATCTGGTCGATGGCCTCGCCGTAGTTGAGGTAGTCCACCTTGCAGTCGGCGTAGGTCATCCCGTGAGCCTCGAACATCATGCGGGCGTTGAGCTCCACTCCCGAGTTCGGAGCGCCCACGCCGACGCGTTTGCCCTTCATGTCCGTAAAGGTCTTGATGCCCGAGTCGGAGGTGGTGACGATCTGGCAGAAGTTCGGCCAAAGCCCCATCATGGCGCGCAGGCCCGTCGCGGGCGGCTTTCCCTCGTAAGCGCCGAAAGACTCCACAGCCTGGATCACCGAGTCGGCCATGGCTATGGCCATTTCCCCCTGACCGGTCTGAAGGGCGTTGATATTCTCCGCCGTGGCCCCTGTGGCAGTCGCCGAGGTCTTGTACCCCAGGCTGCCCACAAAGGTGGAAAATGCGCCGCCGATAGGAAAGTAGATTCCGCTGGAGGGCCCCGTGAGGACCGTAATGAAATAGTCGCCGCGCTTCACGGACTCCGCGGCCATCGCCCCGGAACAGACCGCCGCCAAAACCACAACCAAAACACTCAGCACAACCCATACTTTTTTCACTCCAAATTCCTCCTCAACCAATTTGATATCGAGCTCGGAAGGGCAGAGTCCCTTCGACCGCCGCCCGGGCCCGCCTCCGAAACTTCCCTTTGGGGATGGTCGGCGTTTCCTCAAAAATCTGACGCATGTTATTATACGCTATGGCGGCCGAATTCCGATATGAAAACACAGCGGCGAAAGCGGTCTCGATTATCGATTTTACAGTAGGGGCGGATATTATCCGCCCGTAATTGTCAGAAACCCGCCGGGCGCACGTCCAGCGGATAGATGTTGTTTACCCTCACGATGACGGTATCAAAAAGTTGTCGCCATTGGTTACAAAATATTCAACATAAAATAGGCCGTAAAATCCACAGCCGGCAAAAAACCTGTCCGCCATTCGACCCTTTCGTTCCGGTCGTTTTTGCGCCAGAATCTTGCGAATCTCTGACAAATCCCTATATTGAATATGATAAAATAAGCTGAATTTTCGTCTAAAAATAATACTTTGAACGAAAGAAATTGTGAGGGAATTGAATGTCGAACCCATTTATACTGACGCCCCAACAACAAATCATCTTAGACCATCTCATGAATGGCGTATATTTCGTGGACACGAAGCGGGATATTATTTATGGGAATATGGCGGCGGAACGTATCTCGGGTTTCAAGTCGGAGGAGGTCTTGGGCAAATCTTTCCGGGACAAGATTTTGGCCGATACGTCGAGTAACGGCATCCCGTGCCGTGAACGCTGCCCTTTGACCGAAAACGTAAACAACATCAATCCTACCGTTGTCACGGCCAGTCTGCAGCATAAAGACGGCTATTGCGTGCCGATACAAATATGCTGCGTTCCCCTTTTGGACGGGGACAACAACGTCATCGGCGCGGCGGAAATTTTCGAACGCTCCGACGCTCAGGAAGACCTCAACCTTCAACTCAAAGAACTGAAGGAAATAGCCTACCGCGATTCACTGACGAAAATCCCGAATCGCCGTTATATGGAGGAAGCCTTGGACGAGTGGTTGCTGGTTCACGACAAAAAAGATTGGCCCTTTGCCGTGGTTATGGGGGACATCGATTTTTTCAAGGACGTCAACGACAAATACGGTCATGACGCGGGAGACCTCGTGCTGAAAAAAGTCGCTTCCACGCTGCGGAAGCACTTGAGAACCATGGACGTCGTGGGGCGGTGGGGCGGCGAAGAGTTCTTGATTTTGATGCAGAACATCCGCGCGAAACAATTGGGGAAGAAACTCGAATCCCTGCGAAAGGCCATTGAAGAGAGTATGGTGGAGGACGACGGCGTCGAAATCAAGGTGACGATGTCGTTCGGCTGCACCGTCCCGCGTAAAGGAGACACGCCGCTCTCCCTTGTGGGCCGCGCCGACGATTTTCTCTACAAAAGCAAAAGAGAGGGCCGCAACCGCGTCAGCCTGGACGACATGTCGTACGAAGGTGAGTAATAATACGTGGACGAAGCCGGTCTCTGTGATACAATTCTCCCGCGAAGCAGTACAAAACTGACAAAGTACCGAACAGGTTTTCCGAAGGAGGTAGCCGATTACAATGTCGAGAAAAATAGCGTTGGCGGGTTTGATATTGGTGATGGTGGCGTTTTTGGGAGCGAAGACGGCCAGCGCGGCGGATACTATCGGCGTCATCGATTCTCAGGGCATCATTTCGCAGCATCCGGCTTTCGAGGACGCAGCCAAACAGCTCCAGCAGATAGCCAAACAAAAGGAAAGCGAGGCCAAGGCGGCGGCGGACAAAGAAACGGAGCCGGCGGAAAAGGCTCGGGTCGTCCAGACGAAGCGCGGGGAGCTGGCTAGGGAAGAGCAGCGTTTGATGAAACCCATTTTCGACGATTGTCAAGAAGCGGTCCGCGTCGTCGCCAAGCTAAAGAAGGTGACTCTTGTGCTGGAAAAGGCCTCTGTCTACTTCGGGGGGCAGGATATCACTGTGGACGTGGTTCAGCAACTGAAAAGAGAGGCCACGAAAAAATAGAAGAAATAAATTCGGCCGCAATTTTTTGTCGTAGCTTTTCGAGCGATAAGAGCGATAATTCGATAATTTTTATAATTTTATTAGTTGCAGAGGCTGCGCCGGGAAGCGCAGCTTTTTTGGTGCGCAATATAGTTTTTGCGTAATGGAGGAACTGCGCCATGAAGTTGTTCGTTACGGATATTGACGATACCCTCTCGGTGGGCGAGGAGGTCTCAGAAGAGGTCAAAGACGCCTGCGCCCGCCTCAAAAACAGCGGGTGGGAGATCATGATCGCCTCAGGCCGCACTTTTGGGACGGCGAAGAGGCACATGAAGGCCGCGAGCGCCACTCAGCCCGCCATACTCTACGATGGGGCCCGCGTCATGAGCGTGGAAGGGAGGGAAATCCACTCCGTTCTTTTCGACTCCGCCTTTGTGGCCAAACTGCTGAACTTCCTATGGACCTTGCCGGCCGAAATCCAAATCGCCGGCGACGAACACATCCACTGTCGCAAAGAGGACGTGGCGACGGACCGCTTTTATCGCGAAGCCGAGATGCCCGTCCATTACATCACGGCCCCCGTGATCCCGGGACCTGTTTATCGGATAGGACTGTGGATCGGGCCGGATAATTTTTCTTTTGTCGAAAGCCGGGTGGAAGCCGCCTTCGGCAGTTACGTGGAAGTGGTGTCCGGCGGCACGGAATTTTTGGATATTCTGCCCAAGGGCGTGTCGAAGGGCAGCGCCCTCGAACGTTACATCTCCCGCCTGCCGGAGCGCCCCGAAATCATCGTGGCCGCCGGCGACCATAAAAACGACCTGACGATGCTGCGCTGCGCGGACGTCGCCGTCGTGCCGGCCAACGCAGCCGAGATCTTGCTGCCCTTGGCCGACGTCGTCATGCCCAAGGCCGTCGAAAACGGCATCAGCGCGTTGGTACGATACCTTCTTTCCCCCGATTTCTCTGCCGCCGATTTCTCCCGGCAAAATAAATCCCTCGGCAAAAAAAATCGGCCGCTGCTGCTTCAGCTATAATTCAGGTTCGATTGACGCGATATTCGATCGCTTTTCGCGATTCGCCGCGCCGAACATGGTTTTATAATATGGTTTTATAATATCGATATATGGGCAAACGGCGTTGGGTTTTTGGGGAGGACCACATGAGAGAAGAAATCGCAAAAGAGACGACCACGGAGAAAACTCGTAAAGAAGGGCTGAAAATCAGGATTTATCCCGACCCCGTTTTGAAGATGCCAACGACGCCTGTCGAGCGTTTCGACGAGGAGCTGTCCTCTTTCGTCGACGAAATGCACAGGGCGATGGCCCTACGGGAAGGGGTGGGGCTGGCGGCGCCCCAGGTAGGCGTTTCGAAAAAAATAGCCGTCATAGACTATCATGACGTTTTTTATGTCTTGATCAACCCCCGTCTCCTGGAACGGGAAGGAGAACAGGAGGGCGAGGAAGGATGTCTCAGCTTCCCGGGGATCTACGCAGCCGTGAAACGCCCGGGGCGCGTCAAGGTCGCGGCACAGGATGTGACCGGTGCGGAGCGCGTCTATGACGTAGATGGTTATACGGCCCGCGCATTTTTGCACGAGATGGACCATTTGGAAGGGAAACTTTTTATCGAACATCTTTCGATGTTGAAGCGCGGAATTATACGTAAAAAGATGCACAAACGCGCCATAGGGGAGAACGAATAGATGCGGATATGGTTCATCGGCAGCGGGGCCTTCGCTGCCGCCTGTCTCGCGCATATGAGCGAACGGCTCGAGTTCGAGAAAATCGTCACGGGACATCCCACGAAATCCGGACGGGGATTCAAAGAGTGTCCTTCGTGTGTCGAACGGACGGTCGAGGATCTGGGGCTTTCCGTGGAACGCGCGGGGCCTTTGTCCCGGGATGAAAACCTCGTGAAAGCCGTTTCCCGCGATCCGCCGGACGTGATTTTCGTCGTCGATTTCGGTCAGCTCGTCAAAGAGCCCTTTTTGAGCGCGCCCCGCCACGGCTGCCTCAACATCCATCCCTCCCTGCTTCCCCGGTGGCGCGGCGCGGCCCCTATACAGCGGGCCCTGATGAATGGCGACACGGTGATAGGGGTGACGGTTTTCCGCCTGGTCGAGGAGCTGGATGCCGGCCCCATCTTGGCTCGCGCCGAGCTTGCCGTACCACCTGAGGCGACGTCGGCGGACCTGTTCGATATCCTTGCTTTGGCGGGTAGCCAAACCGCAGTCGTCGGTATAGAATCTCTCATTGAAGGTAGTTATCAGTTTTCAGATCAAAATTCCGAATTCGCTACGTACGCTGCTAAATTAACTAAAGACGAAGCGCAGGTGTCGTGGAATCAGAATTATCTTTTGCTTCACAATACGGTCAGGGCTTTTGCCTCTTCGACGGGAGCTTTTGCCATGGTGCTGGGTAAAAGGGTGAAATTATGGCGTACTGTTCCGGTCGATGCCGAAGGAGCGCCGGGTGAGGTGCTTTATTTTCTGGATGGGGATCCTGTCGTCGCATGTGCGGAAGGCGCGGTACGCCTGCAGGAAGTCCAGAGCGAAGGCAAGCGAAAAATCAGCGGCGCAGATTGGGCTTGCGGGGGCAGGCTCAAAAGGGGAGGGGTTTTGACGTAATGGAAGATGGTATTTTGGGGAATCTAGCGTTGTGTCATGAATGGCCCAAAACAATAGCCGTCACAGGCGCCCTGGGTTCCGGTAAGACCGAATTCGTGCTGAACTTGGCAAGAGGTTTGAAAAAGAACGGTAAAAACGTCACCATCGCAGATGCAGACATCATAAATCCTTATTTTTGTATCCGTCAAATAACGGAACCCCTCGAGCAAGAGGGTTTTTCCATCCTGAATCCGCCTGAAACAGCAAAATGGTCCGACATGTCCGTTATCAACCCCGGCATTGGAAACGCTGTCGTCGGAAATGCCGACCATTTGATTCTCGACGTGGGAGGCGACGCGGGGGGGGTCATGGCTTTGACCCAGTTCGAGCCGGATATTCAATCCGTCGGTTATCGGCTCTTGCTCATCGTCAATGCCTATCGCCCCAAAACCGCGACCCTCCAGGGAATCGCACAGATGGCCGCCCGCATGGAGGCGCTTTGCGGTCTCACGGTGGATTCCCTCGTCAGCAACTCGCACCTCATGGAGGACACGACGGCGGAGGACGTCGTACGGGGGCTCGACACCGTGCTGGAGGCCGGCGAGAACATGCATTTACCGGTTCTTTACGCCACCGTCATTCCCGAGCTTTACGAAGAAACGAAATCTCTGATGGAAAAGTCTTTGATGGAAAGATCTCTGGTGAAAAAATACCAGGTCCCGCTCTGGCCGCTGACCCGCTTTATGAAGCGCCCGTGGGAAGGGTCCGAAATGTGGTCTTAAATTCTTTACTCAAGAACAAGAGGGGTTTTAAAATTAGCAGGAAGGGAGTCTTTTGTAATGCCGAAGGGACGCGTGACGGTCAGAGACGAGTTTTGCAAGAGTTGCAGTTTGTGTGTGGCGGCTTGCCCCACAAAAGTCCTCAGGATATCCGAGCACATCAACCCGAAAGGTCATCGCCCGGTGGAGCAGTTCAAAGAGGGCTGCACGGGGTGCGCTCTGTGCGCCAGGGTGTGCCCGGACGTGGCGCTGTCCGTGTATCGGATCGATGGTTAGCTTGCTGAGCGAGTCGACTCGTCGGTTATTTTGTCAGGAGGTGCGAACATGGCAAGGTCTTTGATGAAGGGGACGGAAGCGATCGCAGAGGCGGCGATTCAGGCCGGATGCAGGTACTTTTTCGGCTATCCCATAACCCCGCAGAACGAAATTCCGGAGTATATGTCGGCCCACCTGCCGAAGGTGGGGGGAATGTACGTACAGGGAGAAAGCGAAGTGGCGTCCATCAACATGGTGATGGGAGGAGCGTCCACGGGCTACAGAGTCATGACGACGTCGTCGAGCCCGGGGATTTCCCTCATGTCCGAGGGAATTTCCTACATTGCCATGGCGGAGCTCCCCTGCGTCATCGTCAATATTTCCCGCGGCGGCCCGGGTTTGGGGAACATTCTCCCGGCTCAGGCCGACTACCGGCAGGCCACCAGCGGCGGAGGGCACGGCGACTACAACCTCATCGTGCTGGCCCCTGGCAACCTGCAGGAGGCCGTCGATTTGACGCAGGACGCTTTCGATCTCTCCCAGAAGTACCGCAACCCCGTTTTGGTTTTGGCCGACGGGTTCATGGGGCAGATGATGGAGGCCGTGGAGATCAAGCCGCGCAAGGCGGAGGACCCCTCCGTCAACGCGGACTGGGCCCTGGGCTGGTGGAACGAAAGAGGCGGCAAACACGTCACGGTCTACAGTATGCACTTGGCTCCCGACAAATTGGAGCCCCACAACACGCATTTACAGGAAAAATACGCGCGTATGCGAGCCAACGAGGCCCGGTTCGAGCATTTCATGGTGGACGACGCGGAGTTGATCGTCACCGCCTACGGAACCACCAGCCGCGTCTGCCGCTCCGCCATCAACAACATCCGCGCCGAGGGGTACAAGGTGGGCATGGTGCGCCCCATAACGCTGTGGCCGTTCCCCTCCGCGGGGTACTCCAACCTGCCGGAAAGCGTGAAGGGCATTCTGGACGTGGAGATGAGCGCTTCCTTCCAGATGGTGGACGACGTGCGTCTGTCGACCCTGTGTGACCTGCCCATATCCACCACGGGGCGTTGGGGCGGGTACGCTCCGTCTGTGCGCCAGGTCGAAGAGGCGTGCAAAGAGCTGCTCAAAAAGTAAGGAGGTGCCTTGAATGAGCGAAACTCAAGTTTTCAGTATACCGAAGGTATGGAACGAGAACGTTCACACTCATTATTGCCCGGGATGTACGCACGGCGTAGCCCATCGTCTGGTCTGCGAGGCCATCGAAGAGCTGGGAATTCAAGACAGAACCATAGGGATCGCGCCTGTGGGCTGCGCGGTACTGATGCATCAATACTTGAACCTCGACATGATGGAGGCCGCCCACGGACGCGCTCCGGCCACGGCCACCGGCATAAAGGCCGTGCGCCCGGACAAGATCGTCTTCACGTATCAGGGGGACGGAGACCTGGCCTCCATTGGAATGGGCGAAATCGTCCACATGATGAACCGCAGCCTGCCCTTGACCGTTGTCTTCATCAACAACGCCATCTACGGAATGACTGGAGGCCAAATGGCCCCCACGACGCTTTTGGGGCAGAAGTCCACCACCAGCCCCGCCGGACGCGACGCGAAGGTCAACGGCTACCCCATCCGCATGAGCGAGATGCTGGCAACCCTGGCGGGCCCCGCTTACATCGAGCGCGTAGCTCTGACTCAGCCCAAGTACATCATCAAGGCCAAGCAGGCCGTTCTCAAAGCATTCAAGAACCAAGTGGAGGGCAAGGGCGTGTCCTTCGTCGAACTCCTCTCCACCTGCCCGACCAACTGGGGAATGCGCCCGCTGGATGCCTGCAAGTGGCTCGAAGAAAACATGATAGCTTACTATCCTTTGGGCGTCTTCAAAGACTTCCCGCCTTCAAACACTCCAGCGAACACTTCGACAACGAATACTTCTAATTGAGGAGGCGACGATCATGGGAGATAAGTTCGAAAAATCTTTGATCGCCGCCGGGTTCGGCGGACAAGGACTGATGGTCCTGGGGCAGTTGGTGGCCTACACGGGTATCGAAGAGGGGCGTTACGTCTCCTGGATTCCTTCTTACGGCCCGGAGATGCGGGGCGGCACGGCGAACTGCTGTGTCATCGTGTCCAGCGAGGAAATCGGAGCGCCCGTGGTGTCCGTGGCGGACGCCATCGTCGTCATGAACCAGCCCTCTTTCGAAAAATTCAAAGACGACGTCAAAGAAGGCGGCATTCTACTTTACAACAGCGACCTCGTCAAGGCCGAAGGGGTGAGGCCCGACATCGAGGTCGTCGCCGTGCCCGCCAACACCATAGCCATGGAGGCGGGGAGCGACAAAGTCGCCAACATCGTCATGCTGGGCGCCCTCGTCGCGGCTACCGGCATCGTCGGCGACAAGGCCTGCGCGGAGACCATGAAGGAAAAGCTGGGCAAGAAAAAGCCCGAGTATTTGCCCATGAACCTCGCCACCTACGAAAAAGGCAAAGCCTTGATCAAGTAAAGCGATTTCACCGAATAGCAGGCAAAGCGCGAAAGTGCGAAAGAACGGGATTTTCTCCGTCCTTTCGCACTTTTTAGTTTTTAGCAGCGGTGCTCCCGGCATGGACGATAACTTGGTGGTAAATGCCCTCTATAGGCTTGGCAGTATGTTATTATTCCAAGAAGACGATAGCATGTGAATTGTGATTGTCGATTGTATGTCGTAAAGAGAGAGTGGATAATGAAAATTGTAATTGTCGGTTATTTTACCGAATATTCCAGAAACCGTATAACACCTCAATTCCCAAAGGACTGGACGATCGATATCGTAACTCCGGAAAATGCGGCGGCTTCCTTGTATGACGCGGACGTCGTCATTCCGGAACACGTCGAGGTGGATAGCGTATTTCTCGACAAAGCGCCCAATCTGAAACTGGTCCAAACCGGTGCCGGATACGACAACGTCGATATAGAAGAATGCACTCGCCGTGGTATTTGGGCCGCGAACGCCGCGGGAGTCAACGCCGTGGCCGTCGCGGAACATGTGCTGGCTTTTATTCTGGCCTGGTTCAAAAATATTCCTTACCTGGACGGATTTATGAAAAATAAAGAAGAGGAATCACGGCTCTTTTATACAGGCAGCGAATTGGAGGGTAAGACGATCGGCATTTTGGGGGTCGGCGCGATTGGAAAAAACGTGGCGCGGTATTGTAACGCGCTGAATATGCGGGTAATCGGACACAACAGACGGCCAATCGAAACGGAAGAAAAAATAGAAATGGTGACGAGGGATACGTTATACAGGGAATCGGATATTCTCGCCGTGCATGTACCTTTGAACGACCAAACCCGCCATATGATCGACGCATCTGTGTTCAAAGCCATGAAAGACACGGCGGTCTTGATCAACACATCGCGAGGTCCTATTGTGCACGAACGCGAATTGATCGAGGCTCTCGAAAATAAAACCATTGCCGGGGCCTGCCTCGACGTCTTTGACAAAGAACCGCTGAGCCTCGATTCTCCTTTGAGAGATTTGAAAAACGTCCTGCTTACTCCCCACACGGCGGGTATGCCGGACGGGCTCAAATTCCACAAAGCCCGCTATCGATTTTTCCTGGACAATATCATGGCGGTAATTGAAGGGAAAGCGCCGGCCAGCGCGCTGAATAAACCTGTAAATAATAAATAACGCTGTGCATGCCGAAGGCGTGCAAAAACGAATTTTTTCCAGCTTTTCCCAACTTACCCCCCCGCGCGCGCTGCCCTTTCCTCAGGGTATAATACGGGCGTCATATAACATGAGAACGAGGTGCGAGAGACGATGACGCATTTTTTGAAGCGCATGGCCGCCGAGACGCGGACCCACGGGGCAAAGTCCCAAGGGGGCAAAGTCCCGGAACGAGCCGACATTCCCGAGCAATGCAAGTGGAACCTGGAAGATATTTATCCCTCCGTCAAGGAGTGGGAGAAGGCCTTCGCCGCGCTGACTCCAAGAGTCGATGCCTTGACGGCCTTCGAGGGCAAGGCGAGCTCGTCCGCCGACGATCTTCTCGCCTTCCTTCGAGAAGAAGAAGCGGTGTCCAAAGAACTGGGGCGGCTTTACGTCTACGCCAACATGAAGAGCCACGAAGACCTTCGCGTCACGCGCTGTCAGGAGCTGGCGGACAAAGCCGAGAACCTGTCCATGCGGCACTCCGCCGCTGTGTCATTTTTCCGGCCCGAGGTTCTCTCCATGCCGGAAGGGCAGCTCGAAAAATTCGCGGCTCAAAAAGAAGACCTGAAGCTTTACGAATTCTACTTCTCCGAGCTGCTGAGGGAAAAAGAACACGTACTGGGGCATCGCGAGGAAGAACTGCTGGCTCAGACCCACGAGATCGGCGGCGTGGCGCAGAACGCCTTCACGATGCTGACCGACGCGGACATGAAATTTCCCACGATTAAGGACGAAAAAGGACAGGACGTGGAGCTGACAGAGGAGCGCTACTACAAGCTCAGCCGCAGTAAAGACAGAAACGTACGCAAAGCGGCCTTCGAGGGCATCCACTACACCTACAGCGCTTGCAAGAACGCCATAGGCGCGCTCTACGCGGGGTCGGTGAAGGGAGATATTTTCTACTCCAAGGCGCGCAGGTACGCGAACAGCTTGGAGGCGGCCCTTTTCCCGGACAACGTGCCCGAGGCCGTCTACGACAACGTGGTGCAGACCGCGGGAGAGCACGTTTCCCTCCAGCACGAGTACATGGCCCTGCGGAAACGGGCCCTGGGGTTGGATGAACTGCACATATACGACTTGAACGTCCCTTTATCTGAGGAACCTCTGATCGACGTCCCTTACGAGGAGGCCCTGGAGATGGTGGAGGAGGCCCTGGAACCCCTGGGGCCCCACTACGCCGCCGACCTGAAGCGGGGATTTGCGGAGCGCTGGATCGACGTCTACGAGAACCAGGGCAAGAAAAAAGGCGCGTACTCCTGGGGCAGCTACGGCACCCGCCCCTACGTGCTGCTGAACTACAACGGAACCCTGCGCGACGTCTTCACCATTGCCCACGAGATGGGGCACTCCCTGCATTCTTGGTACGCCCACACAACCCAACCGCAGGTTTACGCCGACTACACGATTCTTTTGGCCGAGGTTGCGTCCACCACCAACGAGGCGTTGCTGCTGGAGTATCTGCTGCGCCGAAGCGCGGCAAAGCCGGAACCCACCAGGACAGCCGAGAAGAAGTGGCTTTTGACTTACTACTTCGACATGGTGCGGACGACGTTCTTCCGCCAGGCCATGTTTGCGGAGTACGAGCGGGAAACCCACCGCCGTGCCGAGGGCGGCGAAGCGCTGACGCCAGAGTGGCTCCGGGATTTGTGGGGAAGGCTCTGCGCGAAATACCACGGACCGGTCATGGTCATCGACGACCCCCTTCGCATGGAGTGGGCCCGAATTCCGCATTTTTACACGGCTTTCTACGTTTACAAATACGTGACGGGCTTCACCGCGGCGGGCGCCTTCGCTAAGGCAATTTTAGACGGTGACGGGGACGGGCTGGCCCGCGAACGATACCTGACCTTCCTGAAAAGCGGCTCCAGCGATTTTTCCCTGAGTATTTTGAAGAGGGCCGGTGTGGACCTGACGAGCCTCGAGCCCTTCCGGCGGACTATGGAGACCTTCAAGGAGAAACTGAACGAGGCGAAAAGCTTGTTTGGAGCAAAAGCGAGTTAAATTGCATTGGATTGAATCGAATTGAACCGAATATGAAAAACGCCGAAACGGCCGCCTTTTTTCTCCTCCATCCCGCCATGCAGCAAAAGCTGTACGACATGCGGTGGACCGAACTGCGCCCCATTCAGGCGGCCGTCATTCGCGCCTTTTTCGATGGGGACGAAGACCTGATCGTGGCGGCCGACACGGCATCGGGCAAAACGGAGGCCGCTTTTCTTCCTATCCTCTCTCAGATTTTGCGAAAACCCACGCAAGGGCTGCGGGGCCTTTACGTCAGCCCGCTTCGGGCCCTCATCAACGACCAATTTCACCGTCTCGAAGACCTGTGCCAACGCTCGGGAATTCCTGTTTTCAAGTGGCACGGGGACGTGGCCTCCCAGCGCAAGAAAAAATTCCTGACCGCGCCTGGCGGCGTCCTCCTCATCACGCCGGAGTCGATAGAGTCCATCTTCGTCAACCACTCCGAACACGTGACGCCTCTGTTCAAAAACGTCTCCTGGCTCGTTCTCGACGAACTGCACGCTTTCATGGGAACCGAGCGGGGAGCTCAGCTGAAAAGCCTCTTGTCCCGCGCCGAACAAGCCCGATCGCACGGAACGCAGGTGCGCCCGATACGGCTCTTGGCCTTGTCCGCCACGATCGGGGACTTGGAGTTGGCCAAAACATGGCTGCGGCCCCGCGCCCCGCAAAACGTGAAACTGTTGACCGCGCCCGACGACAAAGAAATCCTCTATCGCCTCAAAGCCTACCGCCAGGGCCGAGGGCCCTGGACCCCCGACAAAGACCGGAAAGACGATGAATCCGGGGACGAAGCGATTTCCGCTCCTTTTGAATCAACGCCTCCTCTATCGTCGCCTTCTCGATCATCGCCTTCTCTGTCGCCGGGAGAGCCGGACTACGTTTCTGACCTGATACGGCTGTTTCCTTCCACGTCCCTGGTTTTCGTCAACTCCAAACGGATGCTCGAACACTTGGCTTACACGGTTCAGAGGGCCGTAGAGTCCAAGGGGCTGCCCGAACGCTATCGGGTCCACCACGGTTCCCTCGCGAAAGACGAGCGGGAGGACACGGAAGAAGCCCTCAAAACAAGGGAGGGGACCGTCACCTTCTGCTCCAGTACTCTGGAGCTCGGGATCGACGTGGGGAACGTCCAGCGCGTAGGACAGTTCGGCGCGCCCTGGTCCGTGAGCGCCCTCCGTCAGCGCCTGGGGCGAAGCGGCCGCAAAGACGGAGAACCCTCCGCCCTGGTGCTTTTTATTGTAGATAAAACCGGGGAAAAGCTGGATCATGCGTCCGTTATCGAGAGAATCCACCCGGAGCTGCTGCAGGCCATTGCCATGTCGGAGCTTCTGTTCGACCGATGGTGCGAGCCCCCCGACGTCGGCCAACCTCACTATTCGACACTGGTACAGCAATGTCTGAGCGTCGTCGCCGAAAAAGGGGGCGTCTCCGCGAAGCGGCTCCACCAGATCCTGATCGGGCAGGGAGCTTTCACCGCCGTGTCGCGTTCCGCTTTCGTGGAAATCCTTCGCTCCCTGGGAGCCCACGGCCTCATCGAACAAACCCGGGAGGGCGCGCTCATCTTGGGGCTCCAGGGCGAGCGCCTCGTCCGGAGCTATGATTTTTACGCCGCTTTCGACACGCCTCAGGAGATCTCCGTGATCCATCGAGGGCGCAAAGTCGGCAGCATCTTCTTGGCCTTGGACATGATCCCCGAGGGGCTCATCCTTTTGGCGGGACGACGGTGGAAAATTCTGCTCATCGACATGGAAAAAAACGAAATGACCGTGGAGCCGGCACAAGGCGGCAAAGCCCCACCTTTTGGCGGCGACACCGGGCCGGAAATCCACTCCCGGGTCCGGCGCAAAATGCTGGAGGTCTTGGCCGGAAACGACGTTCCCCGGTACCTGGACCCGGAGGCCGCAAAGATGCTCCGGGAGGCCCGAACCACTGCGCAAGAAGCGAATCTTCTCGGCTCGCCCCTTGTGCCGCAAGGACAGAACCTTCTGTGGCTGCCCTGGGAGAGCTCCGCCGTGCACAGAACTTTGCTGGCTCTGGGACTCCTGACCGAAATGGAGGTGGAGGACCACGGCATCGCCCTGGAGTTCAAAAGAACAACCCTCGATGAACTCCGAGAGGCCTACGCGCCCTTTTTGGAAACTCCTCTCACGGTGGACCGGATCGCCGCAAAGTTCGAGCCCGCCCTCAAAGGACGGGAAAAATACGACCGCTATCTCCCCGAAAGCCTTCTGCTCCAGTCGTTCGAAGAAAAATACCTGGACATCCCCGAGGCGCTGAGGGCGGTAGAAAAGATGGTGTCGTATTTGAAATAGATTCTTGATTTTTGTGGTGCAGCCATTTTTTCAGGTAAATGAATCTTTCGGCTTTTCTCCCGCGCTTAGCTCTCCGGAGGGGACATTTCAAGCTGTTCCCCCTCCCTTTTGAAGGAAAAGGAGAACAGCTTCAAATTACGCAGTTTGCCGAATTTCAGCAAAAATCAACGGTTCCGGTGAAACCGGCTGGACCTGTATTCTCGTTCAACTGAGAGAAGAGAAAAAAATTCCTCTAAAGGAGTGGTTAAAAGATAGCTATAGTCTAGGCTCTGGCATATTATGGCAGATTACATCTGCGTTTGCAAGAGCAAAAGGCGTAAAAACAGAGTATTCTTCCAGATTCCAGATTTATCTCCACCATCTCGCACTCCTTTCCACTTTATTTTCAGATTTTTATTATCGACTATTATCCCTCTCTGCGTGGAATTGTCAATCGTTCGCGTTGCCTCTTAATTTCGCAATATAGGTATAGAAATATTCATTTATAGCAGGAACAAACCTGCGTGTCTGCCCCGTCAATTTGATCGGCAAACACAAAAAACAAGGCGAACATACAGGCTTGACCCCTACATATACGCAAAAAACTTTAGATTTTTCAGCTACAGTTGCAATTCTTCAATCTGCGTTCTGGTCAGCCCAGTCAGTAGCTCAATTTGGCTGATTGGCATTTTCATAGCAATGGCATTTTTTGCTATTGCAAAACGTTCTTTTGTTATTCCTTGTGTTATTCCTTGTGTTATTCCCTCTGTTATCCCCTCTGCTTTTCCCTCGTCTCGTGCTCCTTGCAGCAGACTTCTTTCGCGAAAATCGGCGAGCACCCAGTCCTGGTATGCCTGCCGCACCGCCGGGCTGGCGGTGGCTTCGC
>JAISWV010000246.1 GCA_031270755.1 Synergistaceae bacterium | reverse complement strand
CTTCTTGACGGCGTCGTAGATGGTGTCCGCCGTGACGCGGTAGGCCTGTTCCAGCGGGCGGGCGAAGGGGATGGGGGTGAAGGGAGCGCCGACCCTTACCACAGGGGCGTCCAGATATTCCAAGCCCTCTTCGGCGATGGTGGAGACCACCTCCGCGCCAAACCCGCCCTGTTTCACGGCCTCCTGGGCGACACAAAGACGGCCGGTCTTCGCCACGGACTTCAAAACGGCCTCTTTGTCCCAGGGCGAGATGCTGCGAAGATCGATGAGCTCCACGCTGATTCCCTCGGCGGCCAGCTTGTCCGCGGCCTTGGCTGCGTGATGCGTCATCATGGACCAGGAGACCAGGGTCAGGTCCGTCCCCTCGCGGTCGATACGCGCCTTGCCGATTTCTACCAGGTGCTCTCCCTCCGGCACGTCGCCTTTCATGGAGAAAAGCCCCTTGTGCTCGAAGTAAATGACGGGGTTGTCGTCGCGGATGGCGGACTTGAGAAGCCCCTTGGCGTCCGCCGGGTTGGACGGAATGACGACCTTCACCCCGGGAATGTGGGCGAACCACGCCTCCACGCACTGAGAATGCTGGGCCGCCGCCTGGTTGACGATGCCGTCCGGGGCTCGCACCACCACGGGGACCGTCTTCTGCCCGCCGAACATGTAGTGCACCTTGGCCATCTGGTTGAAGATCTCGTCCATGCACACCCCCATGAAATCGGCGAAGTGCATGTCCGCCACAGGCCGCATTCCCGCCAGGGCCGACCCCACGGCCACTCCGATAATGGCCGTCTCGCTGATGGGGGTGTCCTTCACGCGGTCGCCGAATTTGTCGGGCAGTCCCTTGAATTGACCGAAAATGCCGCCCTGCCTGGCGATGTCCTCGCCCATGACGTAAATCGAATCGTCGCGGGTCATTTCCTCTTCCATCGCCTCCAGCGTAGCTTGGGAGAACGTAATGTTTTTCATAAGTTTCACCTCGAATTTACACGTAAAGGTCTGTAAACAACTCGGACGCGGCCGGTTCCGGCGATTCCTGGGCGAACTTCAAAGCGGAGGCGATCATGGCGTCCACCTTGGCCTGAACGGCGTTCATTTCTTCCTGCCCGTACACTCCCGCCTGGGTCACCTTCCACTCGAAAAACATGATGGGGTCGCGCTCGTCGATGTTTTTCTGAACCTCCTCGCGTGTGCGGTATTTCTCGGGGTCTCCCACGAAATGCCCCTTGACGCGGTAGGTTTTACACTCCAGGAAAGCCGGCCCGTTTCCAGCGCGGATGTGCTCGATAAGTTTCTTCGCGCCCTCGTAGACGGAAAAGACGTCGTTGCCGTCCACGATAATGCCGGGCATGTCGTAGCCGTAAGCTCTTTGGGCGATATCCGCGACAGCGGTGGCGGTACGGTAGGGGGTGGTGGAGGCGTACTCGTTCATCTCGCAGACGAAGAGCAGTGGCAGCTTCCAGACCGAGGCCATGTTGGCGGCTTCGTGGAAGGTCCCCCGGTTGCTGGCCCCGTCCCCGAAGAACACCACGGAGATGTCCTTCTTCCCTTGCAATTTCTGGGCCAGAGCCGCGCCGGCCGCAAGGTTGTAGCCTCCGCCCACGACTCCGTTGGCCCCCAGCATCCCGACGCTGAAGTCGGCGATGTGCATGGAGCCTCCTTTGCCTTGACAGTACCCTGTCTTTTTGCCGTAGATCTCGGCCATCATGCGATTCAGGTCCGCGCCCTTGGCGATGGTGTGGCCGTGCCCGCGGTGCGTGCTCTCGATGTAGTCTTTGGCGGTCAGGTTGGCCATGACTCCCGTGGCCACAGCCTCTTCTCCGATGTACAGATGCACGAAACCCGGGATCTCGCCTCCAAGAAACTTCTCCTCCACCGTGCGCTCGAACTTGCGGATCTTGAACATCGTCTCGTAGAAAAACGCGAGCCGTTCCTTCTCGTATTTTTCCACAGGGACCTCCGCCGACATTTTGACGATATTTGGCGCTTCCATTTTCAAACCTCCCTTGATTTATCACGCAACGTTTACCCTGCTCAGGGGTCGTTATCCCGAGAAAGCTGCGATTTACCGAAATCGATATGATCGTATACGGCGTCCCACACCCGCGGCGCGTCCCCGGACTTCACGGCCTCGAGAATCTTCCGATGGCCTTCGTGGGAAGTTTTGACGTCCGCAAGGTTTCTCAAAACGGCGAAACCCACGCTCATAAAACGTTCGTTGATCGAATGAACGATCTCCGTGATCAGCGTGTTGTTATAAAATTCGACGAAATAAGCGTGAAAGACGACGTCGTGGCGCAGATACCCCGAGATGTCGCCGTTTTCGTAACATGCGCGCTGAACTTCAAGCATTTTTTCGAGTTTCGCAAAGCTTTTCTTGGGGAAGGGAATGCACTTTACCGTGACGTACCCTTCCACGGCGGCCCTCAGGTCGAGTATCTCCCTCGCCGCCTCCGCACTGATTCCCTTGAGCATGACCCCTCTTTTGGGAAAAACATCGACAAACCCCTCGTTCTGCAGGATCTGCAGCGCCTCGCGGACAGGCGTGCGGCTCATCCCCAGGTCGGCCGCGATCATGTTTTCCGACAGCATACTCCCCGGCTCGAAGCGCCGCTCCAGAAACATCTGCTTTATCTGACGATAAGCCATATCCTTCTTTGTGCCGCTCTTCATGCCGCCACCCTCGCGTCTCCGTCGCCCGGACAAGTGCCCCGAACCTTCGTCAAATACAATATATAAAATATCTGTGATTACATTAATGGAAGTCTTCTTGTATACAAGAAGCATTATATAAGGAAGATGGGGAAAAAGCAAGAGGTGAAAAAGTCCCGCGCTTCTTAATGCACAGGACCTAGAAATGGGCGCGGCATGTGCCCTGTTTGCGCTGCCGGCTTTGGGGGCCATCAGGCCGATGAACTCGCCGGACACACCGGTTACACGGAATGGCGCGGGGAAAATCTGTTCGAAGGATATGACCGGGGAGGAAATATCCCACGCCGCTATGCAGTACAAAAATTCCGTCCGGAAAGAATAACCTCCATGTCCGTCTGGCCCCTCGAGCAAGAAATTTTTCTCGCGTTTCCTTGAGGTGACCAAGGGACCGAGGGACCAAGGGAACTGTCTGAGTAAATGAAAAAATGAGGTTGATCTTGTCATTGCAATAGATTATAATTCTGACAGGATTTATTCTATATTTTTTAAAGGCCATTTTACTTTCGCGTCTTAGAATCTTATAGCATTTATGGCAAAGTGACTCAGTTCTTAGATGGGCGCGAAATATTGCTTGAGGTATGAACTAAAGAATGGACATAACAGAAGAACGCCACTTGAAAGAGTTGGTTCAAAAAGGCGAAAGCATTGACCTCGAATTCAAAACATGTCGAGAACATCTCAGCAGAGATGTTTACGAAACGGTCTGCGCGTTTCTCAACCGGCATGGGGGCACGATATTGCTCGGCATCCAAGATGAGGGAACCATCCAAGGGATAGAACCATCCGCCGTCGCGCAGATGCGGAAAGATTTTGTCAATGGCATCAACAATCTTCAAAAACTCAATCCTCCCGCCTATATTTTCATTGAAGAAATTGTTGTTGAGACAAAACACCTGTTGCGTATCTATGTTCCGGAAAGTTCTCAAGTTCATCGTTGCAATGGGAGGATTTATGACCGTAACGAAGACGGAGACCTAGACATAACTGACCATACCGTCCAAGCGGCACATCTTTATCAACGAAAGCAGGTTGTTTACACTGAAAACCGGGTTTATCCGCACGTGCAGTTAGAAAATCTGCGCCCCGAATTGATCGAACGCTGCCGAAAGTACGTCCGTATCAACAAAAAAAACCATCCGTGGACGGAAATGGATGATTTAGAGCTAATCAAGTCCGCACAACTGTATCAACTTGATGCCAAGGCGGGTCGGTATGGCGTTACTTTAGCTGGAATTTTGTTGTTTGGTTCTGATCAACTGATTCTCTCCATATGCCCCGCCCACCGTACCGACCTGATTCTGCGCAAGGTCAACGTGAATCGCTACGACGACCGCGATCTTGTTCGAACCAACCTACTCGACAGTTATGACAGAATCATCGCCTTTGTCCAGAAACACCTGTCCGATCCTTTTTACCTGGAAGGAGTCGAACGTAAAAGCCTGCGCGATGCTATCTTTCGGGAAGTGTCTTCTAACCTTATCATCCATCGCGAGTTCACAAGCGGTGTTCCAGCGAGACTGATCATAGAATATGGAAAAGTCACCACCTATAATGCCAATCGTCCGCATGGTTTCGGTTTGTTGAATCCCACGACTTTTTCGCCTTACCCAAAAAATCCAGTGATAGGCGCTTTTTTCAGAGAAATGGATAGGGCGGATGAGCTTGGATCTGGTATGCGCAACCTGATGAAGTACGGTAAACGCTATGGCGGAGCAGACCCTCAACTTATCGAAGGAGATGTCTTCCGAATGATCGTTAGCGTACCGGAATTTGGCGAACAGGTAGCGCAATCGCAAGAAGCACAAGGTGGCGAGACCTCTCTGATCGATCGGCCAGAGTCAGGCCAGAGTCAGGCCAGAGTCAGGCCAGAGTCAG
>JAISWV010000245.1 GCA_031270755.1 Synergistaceae bacterium | reverse complement strand
GCATAACGCGGCCAACATTGATTATCCGGCATACATAGCCAAAGGTTACTTTATCGGAAGCGGTGCAATTGAGAGTGGTAACAAGCTTGTTCTTCAGCAGCGACTAAAGCAGCCAGGGATGCGTTGGAATGTAGAGACCGCGCAGTCTTTGCTCACACTAAGGGCAAAAGCGGAAAGCGATCTATGGGAAAAAAATGTTCTCGTCCCATTTACACTTTCTCTGCGTACCTGACAGGATACCTACTATTTATAACTACACCCGATGCAAAGGAGACAGATATACCCCCCGGCGCTTTTATTATTAAATTGTTACTTAATTTTTCGTTTTAAGTAGGCGGCCCATCAAAAGGTTTTTGACATAGACGAGTTTTGAACGAGGAGGAACTTATCAGCATGAAAGTGTTCTTGCCCCTGGTCCACATTGTTCTGAGCGTGGTGTTGATGGTGGTTGTGCTGTTGCAGCATCGCAAACAGGGTGGGTTTGGCGGCGTATTCGGCGGAGGGACCCAGGCGGATGCCGGTCAGTGGCAGCGTTTCACGAGCCTGACGAAGCTGACGATCGTTCTTGCCGGGTTTTTTATGCTCTCTTCTATTTTACTGATTTTGCTATAGAAGCGGCGAAGTGAATTTTCCCGAGATATCGCACAAAAAGTGAACGAAAAATGTTGAATTTCCTGAAGGACGTAATCGACTTCAAAGCGGACGGAGCACGGTTCCTCAGCGCCACTCACGAAGAAATCCGTTCGGGAGTCACGACGGACGTTTATTTTGTCAATACCCGCGATGTGCTTGCGTCGGTGGGACGGTTGGACGCCCCGGTGGCGGCGGAAATTTTCCCGCGGAAGAACGGAATTTTTGCCGGAATGGGGGAAGTCCTGGAGCTTTTGAAGGACCGCCCGCTTGAAATCGAAGCTCTTCCCGAGGGAGAACCCTTCGGCCCCAAGGAGACCGTGCTGCGCATCCGTGGTTCTTATGGTGATTTCGGGCTCTTCGAGACGACTCTTTTGGGTTTTCTCGCCAGCTCCAGTGGTTGGGCTACGGCCGCCCGCGAGTGCGTGGGGGCGGCGGGCGGCAAGCCGGTTCTTTCTTTTGGGGCCCGTCACGTGCACCCCGCCGTGGCGTCCGTTATGGACAGCGTGGCGGTGAAGATCGGAGGCTGCGCAGGGGCGAGCAGCGTTCTCGGCGCGAAGTTGGTGGGGAAGGAACCGTCCGGCACCATCCCTCACGCCGCCGTGTTGATCGTAGGCGACACGCTTGCCCTTGCCGAAGCTTACGACGCGGAGCTCCCCCCCCACATCGCCCGTATTTTCCTGGTGGACACCTTCAAGGACGAAGCGGAGGAGACCTTGAGGCTGGCGGAGGCTTTGGGCAAAAAACTGGGCGCGATCCGTCTGGACACGCCGGGAGAGCGGGGCGGCGTCACGCCGGCACTAGTGCGCGAGGTTCGTTACCGCTTGGATATGGCTTCTTTCCAGCACGTGCAGATCGTCGTTTCGGGGGGACTGACCCCAGGGCGGATTGCCGAGCTTTCCGCCTCGGGCGCGGACGTTTTCGGGGTGGGCAGCTTCATCGCTCACGCGCCGCCCATCGACATGACCATGGATATCAAGGAGATCGAAGGACGCCCCGTGGCAAAACGAGGAAGATTGCCGGGGGTACTTGCTAACGACCGTCTTGTTCGTATAAAATAGTAAGGGTTTATCGAAGCCTGGGGAAAATATAAAGCGGACGAATTGCGCAAAGACGAATTTTTTTTCGGAAGGGCCCCCTGCCACGTTTCCGAAGCGATTTTCCGAAAGTGTGAGTTTTGTGTGATTTATGTACTTTCCCAAAGATCGGAGCGATTTCTTTATTTTTTACAGTTCCTTGAGGAGGCAGCAAAATGGCAGGCAGCGGTTCTTATTTGGCTAGAAAAGAGACGGTGGTGAGGCAGTGGTTCGTGGTGGACGCCACAGGTAGGCCGGTGGGCCGTTTGGCGTCGCAAATCGCGCGCATACTGACGGGGAAACACAGACCCACCTTTACCCCTCACGTCGACACGGGGGATTTCGTCATCGTCGTGAACGCCGAGAAAGTCAGGTTGACGGGGAAGAAGGGCTCTCAGTCTCATTACCATTATCATACGGGGCACAGCGGCGGATATCGCTCGATTCCGTGGGATGCCATGCTCCAGAAAAAACCGGAGTTTTTGTTCGAGCACGTCGTAAGGGGAATGCTCCCCAAGACGCGCCTCAAGTACGATCGCAAGTTGAAAGTCTATGCAGGCCCGAACCACCCTCACGCTGCTCAGTCGCCTGTAGTGCTTGACCTTTAGCGTTTTCGAAAATCAGGAGGAGAAAGTCGATGCAGGATAACAACTATTTCTGGGGAACCGGCAGGCGCAAAAACGCGTTGGCCAGGGTGAGGGTGCGCCCGGGCAACGGAGAAATAAAGATCAACGACAGGACGGTGGAGAACTATTTCCCGCGCCTGGTGTGGCAATCCCAAGTATTGCAGTCTCTGAAGGTCGCGAGCTTGGAGGGCAAGGTGGACGTTTTCATCCGCGCCAGTGGCGGCGGATTGACGGGACAAGCGGGAGCGGCCAAGATGGGCATCGCCCGGGCGCTGATCAAATTGAATCCCGACCTGCGCCCGGCCTTGAAAAAAGAGGGTCTTCTCACCCGCGACCCCCGTATGGTCGAGCGCAAGAAGTTCGGTCAGAAGGGCGCCCGGGGCAAGAGACAGTATTCCAAGCGCTAAAACTTACGCCGGATTCACGGTTTTATAGGCACAATACAAACACGTCAAACAAAAGCGAAAGAGGTCCCAAAAGGTCTTTTTCGCTTTTGTTCATTGTGCGCCGTAAACGTCAAATAAACGGGTACCTACCTTTACGGATTTGGGGGATTTACGTTAAAAAGTCCTTGCAAATGGCGCGGGTTGCACACGCTATCGCGGCGCCGGCCCGCCGTTGCCCACTTTGATGCGCGAACCGTCCCTGAGCGCGCTGTTGGGCGATATTATCACGGATTCTCCCTCGCTCAGGCCGTTTAGTATCTCATAATGATCCTTTCCCTTGAGTCCGATTTCAACCTCCCTGAGCTCCGCCTTTTCGGTCGCCGCGAACGCGTAATCGCGCCCGTTCAGCGAAAAGACCGCCTTTCGGGGAACCAGAAGCGCCGATTCCCTCTCGTCGGTAATGACGCTCAGGTCCACGTCGGCGCCCAGGCTGGGATAGTCGTCCGTCTCTACTTCGGCGGTAACCCTTTTCTGAGTCACTCCGAGTTCGGACAGAACCTCCCTGACCTTGGCGTCGATACGGATAATCCTCCCCTCCTTCCCTGACGCGTCCATTATCACTCTGTCTCCGA
>JAISWV010000188.1 GCA_031270755.1 Synergistaceae bacterium | reverse complement strand
GCTTTCGCGAAAATTTTCCAGAAAAGACAGAAGATTGCGGGTTCCGATCTCGTCACGCAATACGGCGCTTATATAGAGAGTCATTTTCACAGCTCCTCGCGATATTTTCGGGATATCCGACGTTGTGTCCCGTTTTTTTGTCGAAAAAGTGTATTTTGTCCTGAGGGAACGTCATGTACACAACATCGCCGGGGCCAAAACGGGACTCCTCGGTCGACGCGACAAGCTCTGTCCCGCCGTTCTCGATAAAAACGCTCGTCTTATGCCCGTAGTTTTCGCAGTATCTCACGACCCCTTTTATCGCATTGTCACGCGGCGTTTCGCGCAACTCGATTTGTTCCGGACTTATGCCCAAACACAAGTCTTCCTTCCCCCGCAAACATCCGGCCCATTGCGCGCTCAGGGAAAAAACCTGATTTCCCACCTCGACGAACCCGTTTTTTTCCCTCGCCCCAATGATGTTGCATGACGGGGAGCCTATAAATTTTGCGGTGAACACGTTTGCCGGGCAGTTGTAAACGTTTTGCGGGGTATCCAGCATTTGAACCTTCCCCTCGGAAAAGAGCGCTATCCTGTCACCAACCGTCATGGCCTCCACCTGGTCGTGGGTGACGTATACCATCGTCTGGCCGAATTTTTCGTGTATCCTCACCAGCTCTTTTCTGGCGTGTTCACGAAGCTGCACGTCCAGATTCGACAGCGGCTCGTCTAGCAGCAAAAAACACGATTGCTTGGCGACTGCCCTCGCAAGGGCGACGCGTTGCCTCTGTCCGCCTGACAGTTCTCTGGGCTTTCGCTTTTCCAGGCCGGACAATTCCAGCGTTTTCATGACGTCGGTCTTTCTGCGCGATATTTCATCCTCGTTGACCTTGTTGATCCTCAGCCCGTAAGTGATGTTGTCCTCCACGGTCATGTGGGGAAAGAGCGCGTAATTCTGGAATACCATGGAGACGTTCCTTTCGCCGCTTCTGAGATGGTTGACCTTTTGCCCTCCCAAGTACAGCTCGCCGGAAGTAATGTCCTCCAGCCCGGCTATCATCCGAAGGATTGTCGATTTGCCGCAGCCGGACGGTCCGAGAAGGATGAGTTTCTCCCCCGAGTCCACTGTGATGTCGAGCCCCTTCACGACCTCGACTTTGCCGTAGTTCTTGCGGATATCTTTCATCACGATACTTTTCAATGAGTCTTCTCTCCTTTACTACTTCACGCCTGATGACGTAAAGGTGCTGATGATGAATTTCTGAAAAACCAGATAGAGGCCCAGCGGCACGAGCATCGTCAGTACCGAAACGGCCATCGCGACTGTGAACTCGGTGCCGCCCTCCGAGCTTATGTACATCTGAAGAGCGAGCGACAGCGTGAAATTGCTCCTTGATTTCAGCATCAGGACGGGCCACACGTACTCGTTCCACGAATTGATGAAGAATATTATCCCCACCGACATGATGGCGGGTCGAATGAGCGGGATCACGATGTCCCGCAGAATTCCGAACCGCGACTTGTTTTCCATGGCGGCGGCTTCGATGATGGACTTCGGGATGGTCTTCATGGACTGCCTGATTAGAAATATCCCCGTCGCGTCCGCCAATTGGGGCAGCGCCACTCCCAGCAGCGTGTCGGCGAGCCTCATGCGCGAAATTGTGAGATAATTTGGCAGCATGGTCACGTTAAACGGGATAAATATCGTGCTTATGATGACGAAGTACAGAATATTTTTTCCTTTGAACTCGTATGCCGTGAACGCGTATGCGGACAAGACGCTCGTCGCGACCTTGAAGACGGCGGCTATGACGGCGATGAACAGCGTGTTGAGCGTAATTCGCGCAATGTCAAGCCTCGAAAAGACGTGGATGTAATTTTCGAGTGTAGGCCGCGCGGGGATCAGTTCTCCCACGCTCGTATAGGCGTCGGACAGCGTCTTGAACGAATTCGACAGCGCGAAAGCGAGAGGGAATAACAATACGCACAACACCGAGAGCAGGACGATATGCAGGAAAATCTCACGCCGCGTGTCAGGACTCATAGTATACCTTCTTTTCGAAGAACCTGAACTCCAGGAACAGCAAGAGAGAAAACAAGGCGAGCGTCAGTATCGACAGAGCGCAGCCCGGCCCCGTCCTGTACACTACGAACAACTCATGATAGGACTGATAGATGAGGTTGGAGCTGGCGTAATTCGGCCCTCCCTGCGTCAGGACTTTTATCGGAGTGAACACGTATTGCAGCCCCTGGACGATGGTCATGACGAACAGATAAACGCCCGTCGCGCTGCTCATCGGAAGGACGATGTCGATGAATATCCTTCGCAGAGGAACGTCGTCGATGAGCGCGGCCTCGATGACCTCCTCAGACACTCCCGACACTCCCCCGAGTATGACGATGAAATTGTAGCCGAATATCTTCCACGAGGTTATGACGCTCAAGACTACGATCACGATCCCGTCTGTCTTGCTCCACACCGGAATGGAGAGGCCCAGGTGTTTCAAGAGCAGCGCGACCGGTCCCGACACGGGATTCAGAATCCACGTGTAAACGATGGAGCCGACCACGAGGGATACGACGCTTGGCATGAAATAAGCGCTCTTGTAAAATCCCTTTCCCCTCTTTACGGCGCACGACAGGACGAACGACAAAATGTACGGCGCCGCGAAATTTACGGCGAGCAGTATGATTATGTACACGGTAGTGTTCCCCAGAATCCTGTACGTGAGGGAGGAACTGAGCAGGCTCGCGTAGTTCGCGAGCCCGACGAATTTTTTCACGGGTTTCACCATGTTCCATGAGAAGAAGCTCAGGTAAAACGTGCGGACCAGCGGCCAGAACATGAATGCCGCGAATACGGCGAGCGATGGCGCGAGGTATAAAAACGCTCTTTTGTCCCGGCCGATTTTCATGTGTTATGGCCTGTCCTCAATCAAGCAGTTGGTTGATCGCGTCCTGAGTGTCGAGCATAGCCTGGCGCGCCTGTTTGGAACCGCCGAGTATCTCGTCGCGCATGTCTATCAGCGCCTGCTCAGCTTGCAGGCCGGCGTCACCAGGGAACGACGCCCATGGCACCACGTACTGCATCTGGGACGTGGCGGCTTCCATCATCCTGTTCTCCGCCATGAAGGACTTCAGCCCGTCCTCCGCGTCAGCTACACCCTCCCTGGGCGGCACGTAACCGGTTCCTATCGTCCACGCGGCTACTGACTTCACGCTGTACAAAAACCTCAGGAACTCCCACGCCGATTTTTTCTCCTCCTCCGTCCGGGCCGCTATCGCAAGCATACAGCCACCGGCAGGAAGGGCTCTCTTTTTGCCCCGCCAGGCTGGGGAGTTGATCGCGTCCACGTCGAACTTCGCCGTTTTCTGGATGCTGGCCCTTCTTGCTATGGTGGTGTACAGCATACCGACGTTTCCCTCGATGAACGCCTGCACGCCCTCGTCCCACGTGGAATGGAGCGCGCTCTTGTCTTCAAGCACCATGCCCGCGTAAAGCTCATACGCCTTGATGCCGTCCTCGCTCGCGAAGGACGCCCTGGGTTTTCCGTTTTCATAAGTTATGAAACGCGCGCCCGCGCTCTCTATCAACGCCTGCTGAGCCCAGCTGTCGGCTGGCTCCTGCATGTAGAACCCATATTTACCGGTGCGTTCTTTTATGGTTCTCGCGAATGTTCTGACGTCCTCCCATGTATCGGGGCCATTTTCGGAGAGACCGGCTTCCCTGAGTATGTCTTTATTGATATACAGCACGGGATTGCTCAGGGAATACGGAAGTCCCGCGAGATCCCCTCCGCTGTTCGTCGCAAGCTCGATCACGTTAGGCAGAAAATTGTCCCCGATAAACGCGCCGTCCGACGGAAAATATTTCTCAATTACCTTTTGCGGGTTCGAATACTGGAAGTTGTTCGAAAAATAATCAAGAAACGCCCAGCCGACCTGCACGACGGCCGGCGACTTCCCCGCCGCGGCCTCGACCTGCAGCGTTTGCATGATCCCCTTGTACATGTCGGGTATGAAACGTTCCGTGACGCGGGTGTTCGCGCTCTGTTCGTTGAACTGTCTTACAAGTTCGGTGACCACCAGTCCTCCCTGCGCTTCCGCGTTGGGGTGCCAATATTCGATGCTCGTCTTCGCCGCCTCGCCGCTGGCGCAATGTGACAAGAGAACGCCTCCGACCATCATGATTCCCAATATTTTCAACGCCGATTTCCACATGACCATCACTCCTTAATTGTTTTCGCAATATCTTTACGCATAACGTGAGGATAATAGGCATTTGTAACGACGAATTAACGTACATGTAAAATTTATGTTAATTCATCTTTACTATTCAGCAGCCAATTGGTTTGAGCCTGGTTTGCGAAATAATTTGGATATGGTATCGAGTAACGCTTAACCTTGCTTGGCAGCTGACCCAATAACCGATCCGATCTTGGCGAAAGAATCCGCGGCTTTTTTGGAATGAAAACCGCCTGAAAACTTCATTTTGACTTTTGCGTTTCTGATGTCACGTTCCGCTTGGTTGTCGTCGAAAAGCACGTCAAAGTCACCGGAGAATCGAGTTATCTCTGGCTTATGGGTGATGAATCGCTCGACAGTCTCCGTCAGTAAGCATATAACGTCTTTCTTTTGGTTTGGCGTTTCTGACCTTCAATTCCGTAAGCGCCATGATTTCTCTCCTTTCGCCGTGTACGGGTAAGGATCGTGTTTCAGAACACGGTTACGTACACGGGGAATATTTGAACTGCGGAGCAGATTATGAATAGAAAGCAAACCTGACAGGGATGAAAATGGTTAGTAATCCGCACTGTATTTTTTGAAT
>JAISWV010000150.1 GCA_031270755.1 Synergistaceae bacterium | reverse complement strand
TCTTCAATTTGCATTATATCCCCATTAAAGTGAACGTCAAGACGACTTTCGTATCAAATTTAAGAGAGGGGGTAGTCTCCGGGCACCGTCCACCCCTTTTCTCTTCAGAGCGTTTGACGGATTTGTTTCCAATAATTCGGATCGACGCGGATGGTCCCAGGGTTGGCGTAGGTGACCAGCGCAATGGCAGCCCCCGGCACAGAGCGGACGTAACGGCGCTCCGTGTAATCGACCTGTACGGAGACGGAATCCTTGCCCCGGCTGTGGCCCGCGGCCAAAGACGCGGCGAAGGCGAGGATCTCGTTTCGATCCGGTTCCCGCTCCAGTTCTTCTCTCCTTTTAACGCCTTTGACGACGACGTGGGCGCCCGGAAGCTCGTGTGCATGAAGCCACAGGTCGTCGGCCGCCGCCTGTCTGAACGTGACAAATCGATTGCCGCGGGCGGACAGCCCTACAAAAACGGTGTACTCGCCTATCTCGATCCGCAAATGAGGAGGAAGATCTTTATCTTTCGCTCTTTTTCGCGCATTCTGCGTTTTTTGCGCGTTTTTTACGGTTTTTCCCGGGCTTTTTCCCGCCGGAGGGGAGAGCCAGTCCACCACGTCCCGCACCGCCTCCTCCAGTTTCGCGGGGTTTTCGATAGAAGCCAGGAGGTCTTTTTGCTCTCGCAGCTCCTGGATGGCGCCCCTCAAAGAAGCGGCTTCTTCTTGAATTTTTTGCGGGTCGACGCGGGCTTTTTTGTATTTTTTGAAGTAGCGCTCGGCGTTGCGGGCGGGGGACAGCTTGGGGTCGAGGGCGATTTCCAGGACCTGTCCGCTCCACTCGCTCAACTCGATTTTGTCCGCGAGCGGCGGTATCGCGGCGATGTTGGCCAGCAGCAGTTCGCCTTTGCGCCTGAAAAGCTCCGCTTCGGCGTTATTTTTGAGCTGTTTCGACAATCCGTCCAGGTGACGCTCTTTCGACTTCACCGATCGTCCGATGCGGGCGTCCAGGTCGCGCAAAAGGCGCGAACGCAGCCCGGCGAGAAGCGGGGAGAGAACGCCCTCCCGAGCGGCGGAAAACACGCCATTCCCCTCATCGCTCTCCTGGTTTTTTTCCACGGGTTTCGCCTCTGGAAACAGGTGTGGAAAGCGCGTGAAGTACCCTTTCGAAGTGCGCTGGCACGTCATGGTTTGAACGGGTACCATCTCCGTTTCTTTTTCGCAAAGGTAAAGGCGGCGCAGGGCCGTCAGCCACCATTGAGGAGTGCGCTCCTCCCAATGGGCTTCGATCAATCGGGCCAAAGGGCGTCCGACGCCCTTGACGCGCGAAAGTTGTTCGAACGTCAAAAAATTCAGTTCCCAGGGCAAAGGCCCCTCGAAGGCCGGGGGCAGGGCGTACAGATGTCCCGGCAGAAGCGTTCTGTAAGAGTTGCGGTCGGGCGATGCGTGGCGCGCCAGCTCTTCGATCTTGCGCGCTTCGTTCAGCAGGACCAGGTTCCCCGTGGGTTCGGTGGCCTCCAGGACCAGGAAATATCTCACTCCGAAGCCCGCCGCGACGAAGCGCACGACCTCCAGCTCCAGGACCCTGTCGAAGTTCATCTGCCGCGCGGATACGATCTGCCCTTTGACGAAACGGCTTTTCAGCGCCTCGGCAAGAGGGGTTCTCGCGGGAGCTCCTTTTTTCAGCGCTTCGACAGAGGAAGCGTCCGCCAAACAACATCCGGCGCTGCCAGACCCCCATGAGAGCAAAAGCCACTCATCGCCTTTTTTTTCGTCTATGGCGCCGACCGGCGACTTTCTCGCGGCGCCATCCGGGCCCGCCACGCGCAATGCAACCCAAGCCTCCCCGCCCTCGACCTTGGAGACGCGCCAAGGAAAATTTTCGTTCAACGCGACCTGCAGGGCGTGGATGTATTCGGGACCGAAAGACATGGCCCTCACCTCTTTTCTCGCTTGAAGTATAGCAGGTGGAAAAGCGTTCGAGTTCAGAAGGACGCCTCTTTTCAGCCAACTTCATCGATTGTTCAACTGTGCCCCGAGCGGCCCAGTTCGCGGACCAGCGCCAGGCGAAAAACCTCCGCGAACTCGTCGACGTTGCAGCAGGAGAGGCCGTAGCGCGCCGAGATGTTGACGTCGGGCTTCGGCGTGTCCACGAGGACCAACAAGTTGCTGTTCCGATTGAGCCCCAGGAGCTTCGACACACGGGCGTATTTCGTGAGGTAGTCCATGTACTCTCCCGTTTTTGCCTCGATCCAGAAAACCGTGTCGGCGACTATCAGCAGGAAGTCGAACTCGAAGTCCTCGTCCCCCGGCAGAATGATCTTGGGATTTTTCATGAAGGCGAAGGGGGTTTCCATGGTGGACGGGTGCGTCGTCAAGATCGCGATCACCCTATCGCGGATGTAGTGCTCCAGCCATCCGCCGGACAAAAAATTGATGGCCGTGGGCAAGCGGTTGAGCCGCGCCACAATCTTGTAGTGCGGCGCCCGGCGGTAGGTGAACGCCGCCAAAAAGCCGATATCTTTCAGCATTTTGCAGAAATTCAGCGTATGCGTGACGTCGCGCCCTTGAAAGCCCTGAAGGGAGAAATGGATTTCCTCGGCGGAGTCGAGGGTCGCTTTGAGGCGCGTGTAAAAAGGCTGAACGTAGGCCAGGTATTTGCCCAGGTAGGCTGCGATCTGCGCCAAGCGGGGATCGAGCTTGGACTCGTCCGGCAAGGACACGACGCGTATGCCGCGGTTCGTCAAATAGCTATGGAGCGCTTTCAGTTTTTCGAGGGAGAAATTTTTGGGCGCGTCTTCGGGAAGCACGTTTAAAACAAGCGGTGGCTGCGAAAGGTCATCGCCAGTGGTGTTTCGAAGTTTTTTCCCGGCCATGAGGTTGGGGGCCAAGAGCTCTATATGCCGCCCGCGCTGCGAACTCGACACGGTACGTATCAACCCGGCCGCTTCCAGGTTTTTCAATTGAGTCAACATCGCGGGCTTGCCGATCTTGAGGGCGTTCGCGAGGCGATTGACGCGTATCAAACCCTCTTCACCGCCGCCCAAAACATCCATCAAAACGAAAAGCATACCCAGCGGAGCGAATCCTTTCAGCGAGACCATTGCCTGAATGGACGCAAATTCCGTGGCAGCGTAGTCGCCCTCTGGAGGAATGGGTTCTAACGCTTGCGCGGCATCGGGGATTGGTTTTGTCGAAGAATCCGGCTCGAATTCCAAACCGGAAGCTCCTTCAATTTCAAATTTCTCAGCTTCGGGTTCATTTTTTTCTTCATTTTCTTCGTTATTAAGGGGCTCATCATCGAAAAATTTTTCTTCAATGACCTCCTCTGCTCCAATGTCCCCTTCCTCGATGGGGTCTTCAGCAATGGGAACTTCTGCAACAGGCTCTTTTTCAAAAAGCTCTTCTCCTGAAATAAAAACAGGCTTTCCCTCAAAAACAGGCTCTTTTTCCGAAACGGGAGCTCCAACGAAAAGGTCCTCCAATGCCAGGTCTTGCACCAGAAAGTCTCCCAAAACAAAAGCGTCTTTCCGAGATTCTTCTCTCCAATCGTCCTCAAAATCGTTTTCAATTTTTTCTTCTTCAGCCGGTATTGTTTCCAATACCGAACTGGGTTCCGATTTGGAACTTTTCGATCTCGTTTTTTTTCGCGACGAGGGTTTTTTTCTCAAATGCAGTTCTGTTTTTATAACCGGTTCTGTGTTTACTTCCTTTGAATCATTTTCATCGGTATCTATATCATAATCGGTTTTGTTTTGAACACCACTTAGATCGGGGTTGATTTTATGCCTAGTTTTTTTTACCATACCGGATCCCTCCTTGTGACAAATATTGTAGCACGTTCATATTGAGGAGAAGACCAAACTGATCAAGAACACAGAGGGTGACAAACTTTTATCGATTTCCCTCCCGATTACCGAAAGATGCGCGGGAATATATAAAGCTCTGGGATTGAAACGAGGAATGGAGCCTGCTGAGATAAAATAAATGGTGAATATCATCGTCGGGTACAGAATTTTACAGAAGAAATATACGAAGACCTGAGTGAATATAGGGACACATATATACCGAGGAAGGAGAGACGGGAAGAATTACGCCGGGAGAGCATACTTGCCGCTGACGCCATAAGATTGGAAAAAACCGCTTTAGGACAATTTGAGGAATCATATGGTGTAAAATAACGTTGCATATACATATACTCACGACCTAAAACATTTGCCAAGCGATTGGGCTACTTTGTGCGGGGAGTTGATTGTGGGCGGATATCTCTTGATTGCGGGCGGATACCATCCGCCCGCTGGACTCAGTTTATAAAAACCCCCATAAATTCAGAGGTGAACGCATGAGACGCTTTTTTCTGACTTTTGTCTGTCTTGCCGCGCTGAGTGCTGGCGCGTTTTACGTAGTTTCCGTGCCGCGCGGGCGTCCTGTCGCTCCGGCGTCCGCCGGCGTCCTCGATTTGAGGAGTGCGGATCTTAGCGCCGGCGTGTACGCGCTCACGGGAGAGTGGGAGTTCTACTGGGAACGCCTCCTCGAACCCGCGGATTTCGCGGCGGGCGTCAAGGACGGGAAAAGCCTTATCCTGGTTCCCTCGTCGTGGACGGAGGCCGGGTATCCAGGGTTTGGGTACGCGACCTACAGGCTGAGGATTTTGACCAAAGACGCGGAGGAACTCATG
>JAISWV010000164.1 GCA_031270755.1 Synergistaceae bacterium | reverse complement strand
GCCCCCTTTTACCCTGGAATCCGAGCTCTCTTGGTACGAGGCTTACTGCAAATCCAAAGGAGAGGAGATCGGGGAGGTCTTCGCCCTGGACGCGACCCAACCCTCCGAGTCGGCCCAATTGCCGGAGATCGTGAAGGCCAGCGCGGCCCTTTGCCCCTGGATCGGCGACGTGAACCTATCGAGAAGCGCTTTCGACAGCGCCTTGGTGCTGGAGCGCGCGGTGCGTTCTCTGTCGCGGGTGGCCTCGTGGATTTTGGTAATGGGGCTGCTGGCCTTGGCCGGCAACGGCTTACGCTATTACGAGGCCCGGCGCGGCATCGACGAACTTCGGGACCGCTCGTCCGAGCTCTACCGTTCCACCTTCGACCCCTCGAGAACGGGGAGGATCCCCGATCCCCTGGGATTGGCCCTGTCCAGGATGGCGGAACTCCGGGGCGGCGCCGCCGAAGGCCGTCTGATCAACGAGGTGTTCGCCGACCTGGGGTCCATTTTCGAACAGAACCCCAGCATGGACGTGACTCTGGACTCCGTGCGTTATAATCTGGAGGGGATCGATTACACGGGTTCCGCTCCGGACATGGAGACGGCACAGGAATTTCGCAGAGCTTGGGTCGAACGGGCCAACGCCGGACAGCTCAATCTGCAAAACGCGCCGGGCGTGGGCTATCGGTTCGACTTGAGCGTGAAGTGGTGAGACGGTTATCGCGATGAATATCGACATCAATCAAATACGTTCCGTTACCCGCGGCGAAGTCAACGGCTCCGTGGGTTTTCTCGTGACGGCTTTTTGCGCGGCGGCGGTGTGGATCTCCGTGAGCTGGCTTTCCGGTATGGCACAAAGCGCGTCTTCCACCCTTGCGCTGCAGCAGACGCGTTACAATACCCTTTCTCAGCTGGCGGCGGAGTACAAGGCTCTTGGCTCCGACCCCTCGGCGTCCAGAGAAGAGACGGACGTGGTGACGGCTTTCACGCAAGTCTCCGCTCAGATCGCGCTGGGAAGCCGCGTCAGCCGCCTGGCCCCCACGCCCGACGGGAGAAGGTGCTCCGTGGAGATCAATCGCCTTTACGCCGAGGAGCTGGTGAATATGGTGCGCGAGCTGGCCGCCCGGGGGGTTCGCGTCATCTCGGCGGAGGTCCGCGCTCTTCCGGCGGGGCAGGAGCGTCTTTTCACCCTGGCCGCCGTCATCGAGACGGAAGCTTGAGGGCGACTTCCAGTGAGGAGCTTTGTTGAATGAAAGCGATAAAATTTTTTCTCAAAGGACTTCTGTTCGTCATAGGGGTAGGGGTGGCCGCCGGGATTTTCATGCCCTGGAAGCAGGTGGGGGAAGGCGTCTTGTTGTTGGCCGGCGGGCGCTTGAAGGCTCCGGCCTCTATCGTTTATTCCTCCGTCGGAAGCGCTCCGGGCGGTTTCGTCGTGGAGGACCTGGACGTCCGGAGCTTGATGGGGAGGGTGGACGTCTCCTTCAGGACCGCGACCATCGCCCCGGACATCGTCGCTTCCCTGATGAACATGGCCCCGACCTGCCGGATTGCCTTCACCGGCAGCGCCCTGGGGGAGATTGCCGTGACCCCTCGAAAGAAAATTCCGGGGATCACCCTTGGCAATGGCCGCGCGGTGGTTTCCTTCAACAGGCAAGGCGTCCTCCTGGAGAACCTGCGCACCGACGGCGACCTTTCCACGAGCGGCTCCCTGCTCGTCGCGCCGTCCGCGGATCCCCCCATCCGCTGGGCGGACGTGGCAATCGACGTGAGATCCGAGTCTTTCGAAAAAGAGATGCCCTCTTTGCAGATGCTTTTGCCTTTGCAGCAGGACGCCTCGGGGCGCTGGTTTCTGCGCAGAACACTCACACAAGGAGGTACGTCATGAAAATGAATATAAAAAATATCGACGCGAAAAGCATCCTGAGCTTCCTCAAATTGAATTTCAAAAAAATGGCCTCGAAGAAAAACGCCTCGGATTCCGCGGCCCACGTAGGGGGAAGGCTTTTTCGCCTCTGGAGTTGGATTTTGCCTGTTTTGGTGGGAGGCGTGTTCAGCTGGTTCTGCATGACCTGCCTGGAGGTGTGGCTGGACGGATACGTCCGCCGCTCCCGCCCCGCCGCCGCCTCCGTCACCGCCTCCGGGATACAGGACTCCGAGATGGCGAACATGAGCGCTTTTTTACAAAGCAACCCCTTCAAGATCACGCCGATGGTTCTTCCGGACCCGGAGGAGGTTTCGGTGTCGGCGGACTCTCCCCAGCAGATCACGGGCTCCTTGGCCTCGGCCGTCGTTCGGTGGACCATGGCGGACATCGGCGTTTTGCTGGAAGACCAAGGCCGTCAGCGCGTGGTCCTGATCTCCGAAAGTTTCGACGTCTATACGCTGGAGGAAGTCACTTATCATGAGGCGATTTTCGTAAAAGACGAGAACCGGGTGGTCAAAGAACTGCTATACAGCAAACCGGGACCGGCATTGCCGCCGCCCTCGGCCCCCGTCGCCCAGACCAGGGAGGTCAATGTGGGGATGCAGATCGTTCCCCCGGACCCGTCCAACAGAATGCCGGGCGAGGTCAATCGGGAAATGATCAATGGACTGATGGAAAACCCCTTCGACGAGTTGAAAAAGGTGCGCCTTCGCCCCGCGGCCGACGAGCAAGGGCTGCAAATTCAATGGATCAACAAAGACAGCGTCTTGGCTCAGCTGGGCGTTCAGAAGGGCGACGTGATCCGCTCCATCAACGGCATCGCCTTCCGAAACATGATGGACATCACCAATTCCGTGAGTTCGTTGATGAATAGCGACCGTTTCGACGTCGAGGTGATGCGCAACGGATCGCCCACTTCATTGCAATATGTGGTTCGTTAGGCAGGCGCGGTCACTCTACTGAACGCCGGCGCTTGGATGGTCTCCTTCGGATGGTTGCGAGAAAAACCCTCTCGTCGATGTCGAATTCGGCGGGCCCGTTGTCGTTCGCGTTCAACGCGGCTTCGGCCCGTTGGATGCCGTAGCCGAATTTGTTCACATATCCAAGCGCTTTCATCGTTTCGGCAACAATGGGGTTCCGATAACTGTTTCGGCGCGTGAGAGTTTCCTTTGTCACCTCGCCGTAAAGACCGCCGGGACTTTGAATTTCGATGCGGTTTTTGAACCAGTAAAACCGCACGGGAGTGTTGGATTGGTAATCACGGTGCATAATGGCGTTCAACAACAGCTCGCGCACGGCCACTTCCGGGTAATCGGGCAAAATCTTTTCCCGCAGAGCCGATTCGGGCTCCATCGATATCCGAATATATGCCTTCACTCTCGTGTCGAGTTCGCGCAGCACACTCAGGAGGTCTCCTGAAATCTCGGCCTGGTCGTCCGGCAGATCGGTCAGAGTGTCTCCCGGCAGTTTCAGGTATTGCACGTAGGCCCCTGGGAAAAAAAAACGCGGATTTTTTCCAAACAACAACAGTCCCCCGACGGTGGGATAATGGTTCACAATATCGTAAAAGCGCAGCGACGCCAGTTGTTCTTCGATAGTTCGATGATTTTCGGCCAGGACCTCGGCGGCGACAACTTCCTGGCGATAGCCGGCAAACAAGGGAAGCGAAAGATCCGGCAGCCCCGCGCCGGTCACCGGGCTCGCGTCGAAGCTGCGCGCCCTGGCGATGCGCCTTTCCGTCAGAATGCGCTCCTCTTGCTCGGTGGCTATCGCCTTGCGGGGCCCAATGCGAACCCACACCCGCCCTTTGTAGCGAACGGGGGGAAGATCGGAAGGTTGAACCTCGACTACTGCCACATCTCCACTCGTCAGAGAAAATTTTTGCACCGTCAAGGCCGGCAGAGGCTGAATGTTTCCACTGGACCGCAAATCGCTCAAAGTTTGCAAAAGCCGATCGGAGACCTCCAGACCTTCCAGCCGCCCGTCGTCGCGCACACCGAGAAGAAGGTAACCAGGGTGATTGTGATTGGGCAAATCGTTGGCGAAAGCGCAGACCGCCTGTGAAAATTTGTCCGTATCGTTTGTCGAAACAGTCCGCTTGACGCGATCCGACTCGCTGTCCGCAAGCAAAGTCATCAATTGTTCCAACGATAACACGTTTATCGCTCCTCTCGTGTATGTTGCGAGTACATGTACATCTACCGTGGCCGGATGAAAACAAGGAGTTTAATCATGCTTGCCCTAAGGCCACCCAAACAGGCGGGACAGTTCTTTCCGCGCCCGGAGCTTGTCGCCGTAATTTGTCAAATTGTCAGCCGCCTCGCGCAGTTTGCTTTTTGCGCTGTCCAAGTTTCCCTCCAAAAGGAACAACTTGAAACACGCTCGTTTTCTCATAATCCACCCCACAACTCAGGTTGCTATAAACCCCGGCACAGTGACAAGATCGGAGCATCGACCACCTATTATACTGTGAAAACAGGCACCACAAGAGGCGAATGTTGTTTTTAATTCTGTTTGCCGCACAGGCCCCATAACAATGAGGCACCCCTCATAGCAATTTATAAGAAATTATACTTGATTTTTCTTATAACTAGCGTGAGTTTCAGACTTTTGAGTATCTAATAGCTAAAAATCCCCATAAAACCTAGATTTTTAAGAGCAAAAATGTATACATAACTTTATTTTACAATCCTATTGAC
>JAISWV010000160.1 GCA_031270755.1 Synergistaceae bacterium | reverse complement strand
GATCAAGCCTCCCAAGGGCGGAATGACGACAAAAGTCGCGCTTCCCGCAAGATTCCCCATCACGCCCGCAAAAACCACAATGGCGGTGGTCAGAGTCCTGGGAGCCCCCGCGATGGCTGTTCTCAAAACCGCCCTCAAGAGCCCGGCTTCCTCGGCCAGCCCCAGGCCGATCATCATGACCAAAACCATACCCAGAGGCGGAAACCGGGTGAAGTTCCCCACCATACTTTGGAGCATCCACCTGAGCCCGTCCGGCGTCGCCAGGTTTTTGATCGTTTCTTCCTTCCCGCTGCCGGGATTGAGAAAGGTCACATCCTTCATGTACATGGAGACGACGATTACCACGGCAGTCAGAATCATAAAAATATAGACGGGATGAGGCAGCATATTGCCCACCCGTTCGATCGCGCCCAAGATCCCCTTCTGTCGTTTCTGTTTTGCAAGATCGCTCATCGATGTTTCCTCCTCAATTTTAAGCCAAAACCACTCAAACCAAAACCATGAGGCTTCGCCTCATACCCCACGGGGGATACCCCACAGGGGACTCGTCCCCTGAACTCGTTATGATTCGCTTTCGTCGCTCGTGTTTTGTCGGCGTCCTCTTCAGGCCGTCGTTTTCAGGTAGGCGTTCAGCACGCCGGCCATGCGGGTGACGGACGCGAGGGAAATGTATTCGTCGGGCTGGTGAAAAAAAATTTCTTCGCCGGGCCCGATGATGACGAATGGAATCCCTAGCCTGGGGACAAAAATCGACGTGTCGGTGAAGTAACGGATCCCCACCGTTTCCCAGGGGCAGCGCAATTCCTCGTAAATCCGCGCAAAACGCCTGACCAACGGTGCATCTTCGTCCATGCCCAAGGCCGGTCTGTCGGCCTTGACCTCGAAGTCCAGCGCCAATGGCGGGTTTTCCCGCACCTGCTCTTCCAGCAAGGCGTGTATTTTTTGGAGCAGGTCTGTGTGAACGATGTTGGGCGACGTTCGAATATCCAAAAAGGCCTCGGCGTAATCGGGAACCACGTTGGGATAAAGTCCTCCGTGGAGGTTCGTGATCGTGCAGGTGGAGTATCCCAGCAGACTATATTTCCCTTTTTTCTTCAGCCATGAGGATATGTTTTGCGCAAAAGACACGATTTGATCCACTGCGTTGACGCCGCTTTCAGGAATGGCGGCGTGGGCGCAGCGTCCTTTCGCCGTCACTTCGAGCCAAAGAGCTCCTTTCTCGGCCAGACCGATACGCTCGCCAGTAGGTTTGACCACGACAATTTCCGTCGCCTTGTCGAGGTAGCCGCCGTCGCACAAGGCCTTTGCTCCTATACCTCCCACTTCTTCATCCGCGGTGAAACAAAACTGAACGTCCGTCTCGGGACAAAAACGATCCCGCAAAAGCGACAAGGCCGCCAAAACGATGCTGGTCACCCCTCCTTTCATGTCCGCGCTCCCTCGGCCATAGATGCGTTCCCCGTCGAAAAAAGCGGAGAAGGGCGCGTGCTCCCACTTGTCGGCCGGGTTGACGCCAACGGTGTCCAAATGTCCGGCTATGACGACGGAACGGCTTCTGTCCCGGCCCGGAAGGGTGACGATCAAAGAAGCCCTGTTGCCTCCGTGATCGAGAAGAATACGCTCCATCGGGTACGCTTTGAAGAGGTCCCACAAAAAAAGAGCCGCGTCCTTTTCGTCGCCCGCAGGCTGAGGCGTTCGTATCCGCACCAGTTGTTCCAAAATGGTTTTCGCGCTTTCCCTATCCGCAAAATTTACAGGCATCAACGAAAATCTCCCTTCCGGGCATTCAAAATCCGGACAAAACGTTTACGGTTCAAGTGGTTGCATTCTTTTTTCTTTTCTTCTCAAGCATAATAGAAGAAATGAAACAACGCATTGTCCTGAAGGAATAAAATTTTTCTTTATTTTTTATCATAAATGACAAAACAGAAAGGTTTAAGTTTGAGGAAGGTTTTTATTTATGAAGGGGCAGGGACTCTATTTTTCTTCCCAAAAGTTTGTAGATACGGATGGCCATGGAGAGGTTGAATCGTTCTTCCTCGTCTTCCGGGTTGACCTCCAGCAGCTCCCAAATCTTTGCCACTCTGTATTTGAGCGTGTTGTAATGAATGGAAAGCCTCTGTGCGGCATGACGAAGGTTGCCGTTGTTTTCCTCCAGGCACAGGAGAGTTTTGAGAAGTGGTTCGTTTTTTTCCTGGAGCAAGGAATGCAGGGTCTTGCGGCAAAAATCCCTTGCCGGTTCCGTGTCGGCCAGGGTCGCTATCAGACGTATCCCGCCAAGTTGTTCCCAAAGGACAAAATTTCTGGAGGGAATGGAATGTTCCAAAATCATCAACGCCTGCCGAGCTTCTTGGTAGCTTTGATGCGACAGAAGAGGCGTGTCCCGGTAACCGCCGGCGGCGGCTAGAATCCTGAGGGAATGGCGCCGAGCCATATCCCGGCAAATCGTTTCCAGTGTTTCGACGAGGCGCTGGTCGAAATACCTGCGGTCGTCCTTCTTCGCGTTGAAGGGAATGAGAAAAACCAGGGAAGCGGGTTCCTGAGAAAAGATGGCCTGGGGGAAAAAGGCTCTGATCCTGGAGAGGGGAAGTTCCCAGACATCCTCGCCGTCTTTTTGCGTCTTCCCCATGTCTCGGTCTGGCAGGGCAATGACGAGACACACGATTCCGCCGTCCAGCCGCCAGTGAAAAACTTTCGCTCTGTTCGTCAGCTCTTCCGGGTATAAAATTCTGTTGTAGAGCAGATCTTGCACGAGATTGCCGCGATAGTCGCTTTCCAGTTTATTCCTGGCTATTTTTTGCATGTAAAATAAGCGAATGGCGGCCAGGCAGCTTTCAATCACCGTTTCTTCCAGCGGCGGCCGGCTTTGGGCGTCCAGCAGGAGAACGCCGACAAAGATCTGCGTCACGTGAACTTCATAGAAAGTATAGAGTCGCATAAGCTCTTTTAAAGGATAGATTGTCGCTCGCTCGCAAAAATCTTCCCTTCCATCGCAACATATTTCTCCCGTTTTCGCGTCTTTCCACGCGGCGCCGCATGCTGTCTCTTCATGCAATGCCTCCACCAATTCCCTAATGCCGCCGCCTTCCAGCAGAATATTGGCAAAACGAACGAACACATTCATACCAAGCTCCTCGCCCTTCCAAATAACTTGCCCGGAGACGCGGGGAAACACAACGAGCGCACCCATTATAAAATATCTCCAAGAAGAACTCTATCCTCCAAGTTTGGACTTGAAGTGTCATTGCGTCACGGCTCTTTGGGACGCGAGGGAGCGTGGGACGTCGATGATCCTTTGATTGCTCGAACCGCGGAACTTGGACGGGGGAAAACGTCGGCCCAGGTCGAAGGGGCCGTCGACGAGAACGTCGGTCCAGGCCAGGAGACGGCCCCAACCTTTTTCTTCCCGGTGTTCCAAAAGAAACTCGAAGAGGTATCCCGTGTAGGTCATGACGTGATAGCCGTGCCTTTTTGTCAGCTCCGCCAAGGCGCCAAAGCCCTCCGCTTGCTCGAAGGGGTCTCCTCCGCTCAGGGTGATGCCGTCCAGAATGGGATTTTTCTCCATGAGCCGGAGCACGTCTCGAATGTGGATCCACTGCCCGCCGCTGAAAGAGTGGGTTTCCGGGTTGTGACAGCCGGGGCATCGGTGGCGGCATCCTTGAGCGAACACCACGCACCGGATGCCCGGCCCGTCAGAGAAAGATTCTTCAGCGATCCCCGCGACGTTGATTTTCATACATGGCGCACCCTGTCCCGCTCCTCGGCCTTCTTGGCGTCGTTGAAGCGGTCGAGGGTCCCCACCAGGTACCCGGTGATCCTTCGGATTCTCTCGAACTTCACCTCGTCCTCGCTGCGGCCGCAGTACGGGCAGACCTCTCCGATGACTCCCGTGTAACCGCAGACGGGGTCCCGGTCCAGGGGGTGGTTGATGGACCCGTATCCCACGCCCGCCTCCTTCATGGTGCGCACCAGCTTCTCGAAGGCCTCCAGGTTGTCCAAGGGATCTCCGTCCATCTCCACATAGGTGATGTGTCCCGCGTTGGTCAGCTCGTGATAGGGCGCCTCCAGGCGGATCTTGTCGTACGCGCTCAGCTTGTAGTGGACGGGAACGTGGAAGCTGTTCGTGTAGTAGTCCCGGTCGGTGATGCCCTCCCGAGAGCCGAAGAGGCGGCGGTCCATCTTGACGAAGCGCCCGGCTGTGCCCTCGGCAGGGGTGGCGAGCAGCGTGAAGTTCAGCTTGTGCTTCGCGCCGGCTTCGTCCATGCGTCGGCGCATGTGTCCTACGATCTGGAGGCCCAGTTTTTGCGCGGCCTCGCTTTGTCCGTGATGTTCGCCCGTCAGCGCCTTCAGGCACTCCGCCAGACCGATGAAGCCCAAGGAAAGCGTTCCGTGTTTCAGGACCTCCCGAATTTCGTCGTCCCGTTTCAAAGTCCTGGAATCGATCCACACTCCCTGTCCCATGAGAAAGGGGAAGTTCTTGACCTTCTTCTTCGCTTGAGTTTCGAAGCGATCCAACAGCTGCCCCACCGTCAGGTCGATTGTCTCGTCGAGAAGCTGGTAGAAGCGCGCGGCGCCGTTTTTTGGATCGTTTTTCTCCGAACCGCTCTTCAGGGCCAGGCGCGGAAGGTTGATTGTCGTGAAGCTCAAATTGCCCCGCCCCGAGACGATCTCCCGAGAGGGGTCGGCCACGTTGCCGATGACCCGGGTGCGGCATCCCATGTAGGCGATTTCCGTCTCCGGCCTCCCGGGGCGGTAATATTTCAAATTGAAGGGCGCGTCGATAAAGGCGAAGTTGGGGAACAGCCGCTTGGCGCTCACTCGGCAGGCCAGCTGGAAAAGGTCGTAGTTGGGGTCTCCAGGGTTATAGTTGACCCCCTCTTTGACCTTGAAAATGCTCACAGGGAAGATGGGCGTTTCTCCGTTCCCGAGGCCCGCTTCCGTAGCCAGCAGCAGGTTTTTTGTCACCATCCGCCCCTCAGGCGAGGTATCCGTGCCGTAGTTGAGGGAGCTGAAGGGGATCTGAGCCCCGGCCCGGCTGTGCATGGTGTTGAGGTTGTGCACCAGGGCCTCCATCGCCTGATAAGTCGCCCGCTGAATTTCCTGCTCCGCCTCCTCCCGGGCGAAAGCCTGTGCCCGTTCTTCCCGGTCTTTTTCGAACAAATTACCGTTCGAGAGCAGCTTGCGCGCCTTTTCCAAATTGCGGGCGTGGAGTTGGGCGTAGGTTTTCCTCACGCCGGGGGCCATGGCGTAGTCGAAGTTGGCGACGCTTTGCCCCCCGTGCTGGTCGTTCTGGTTTGCTTGAATGGCGATGCAGGCCAGAGCCGCGTAGCTCTGAATGTGGTTGGGCTCCCGCAGCGTTCCGTGCCCCGTGCCGAACCCGTTTTTGAACAAGGTATCCAGGTCGATTTGACAGCAGGTTGTCGTCAGGGTCAGGAAATCCATATCGTGGATGTGGATGTCTCCTTCTTTGTGGGCGGCCGCGTGCTCCGGGCGCAGGACGAAGATCTCGTTGAACTGCTTCGCTCCTTCCGAGCCGTAACGAAGCATGGTGCCCATCGCCGTGTCTCCGTCGATGTTTGCGTTCTCCCGCTTCAAATCGTTATCCTGGGCTTCTTTGAAGGTGAGCTCCGCATAGATTTCCATCAACTGGCTTTTCATCTCTCGAACGCGGCTTCTCTGAGCCCTGTAGAGGATGTAGGCTTTTGCGGCGCGGGCGTAGCCTGACGCGATCAAAACGTTTTCCACGACGTCCTGTATTTCTTCGACGTCCGGATGGTGGTTCGATTCCGCCTCCAGACGGGCCGTCACGTCCTCGGCGACCTCCAGAGCGGAGGCGTATCCTTTTTCCAAAGCGACGCTCTCTTTGGCGGCGGCAAAAGACTTGAAGACGGCGTCGGCGATTTTTTCGATGTTGAACGGGACTTCTCGTCCGTCGCGTTTTTTGATTTTCGTGATCATAAATCGATAGAGCTCCTTTCGGAATAAAGAAATAAAAAAATGGAGAAGCCCGGATTATGAATTATGGCTTCTCCACACAATACGCAAACTCGTCACACAATGGACACAGCGTTTTTTCGTTTTCGCTGACCGTCCCTTGCCGATACGCGGCTTATGCCGAAGACTCCTATGCGCCCGCGCGCAATCCAGAGGAAAATCGTCCCGGCCGGTCTCCTGACTCTCGTTCGTCCGATTCCCGCGCCTTCCCGTCTTAAAAAACAGTGGCATCCCGCGGGTTCGTCCCGATCACAGTGGCGGGGCCGCTCCGGTTTTACACCGGATTCCCGAGCACCGAAACGCTCCTATTCGATTGAGTTTATTATACTCCTTATTAAAATACTCCGCGCTTGAGATACGACTGAGATGTCCGTCACGCCGCGCTTCTTCAGAAATCGACCTTCAGGAACTCAGGAACTCGGCGGCGGCTCTCAACTCGATCGCCGGCGTGCCGATAATAATGATAGAGAGAGAATGCAGTGGAGGTGAAAGTACCGTGAAAGAAATCGTGAAGGAAATAAAGAAGAGAAATAAAGGGCGTGTTTTTATTTTATTTATTTTATCTGCGTTTCTGTGTCTCGGAAGCGTCTTTCCGAGAGGGGAGGCTGCCTCGCTCTGGAACGACAGAACCAATTGGATCGCGGACCAGCGCCCGAGCCGGATAGGTGACATTGTGATGGTGTTGGTCGACGAACAGACGGACACCAAAGACAAGGCAGTTACGGATTTGAAAAAAAGCTCCAGCAGCGAAGTCAGCAACGGGAAAGGAATTTTGAGCTTCATCCGTCAGCTGGGGCTGACTTCCACGAACGACGCGAAAGGCGATAGCTCCATTGAGCGCAAACACTACGGGAAGACGACGATCTCCTGCGTGGTGACGGACGTGCTGCCCAACGGAAATCTCGTCATCGAAGGAACGCGGGACGTCCGAACCAGCGAAGAGACGCTGCAGTTGCAGTTGGTGGGCGTCGTTCGCCCCCAAGACATCAACAGCAACAACCAAATTCGCAGCAGCTTGATCGCCAACGCCGAATTAGGCATCAAGGGCAAAGGCGCTCTGAGCCGGACACAGAAAGCCGGGCTTCTCACCCAAATTCTCCAGGCCATCTTCTAATTATATAGGGACAGAAAAGAGAAGAAACATGAGTATTGTAAAATCGAAAATATTTCTTTTGGTTTTGTTTTCTGTTTGCGCTTTGTGGCCGCTGGAGGCTCTGGCTGCGGTCAACCTTCAGGACATGAATTTCAATCGCGTGCATCCCCAGGTACGCATCAAAGACGTCGTCGATGTGGAGGGGGCGCGTCCCAACCAGCTCTCGGGAATCGGCATCGTAATGGGACTCGCCGGGACGGGCGACAAATCTTCCATGACGATGCAGATGATGAAGAATATGCTGCAGCAGTACGGTGTGACCGTCGACGAGAGAGCGATCCGCAGCAAGAACGCGGCGGTGGTCTCTTTGACGGCGGACCTGCCTCCCTACGCGCGACCCGGCCAGACTATCGACTTGAACGTCAGCACAATGGGCGACGCCAAGAGCCTTCAGGGCGGAACGCTGCTTCAAGCTCCGCTGAAGGCCGCGGACGGCAACATCTACGCCGTCGCTCAGGGGTCGGTTTTGGTGGGAGGATATACGGCAGCGGGGTCCGCCGCGACGACGACGAAGAACGTTCCGACGGCGGGGCGCATTCCCAACGGGGCGATCGTGGAACGAGAGGTTCCGGCGGACTACGTGGGAGGCGAGCAGCTGGCGCTCCTTTTGCGCGTACCCGACTTCACCACGGCGCAGAGAATCGCGGACGCCATCAACTCCGCTTTTGGACTCGTGGCCGATCCCCTCGATGCGGGACGTGTCGTCGTGAACCTCCCGGGACAGTACGTGGGTGCGCCCACCGCGTTTTTAGCCAAGATGGAAAAATTGCAGATCCAGCCCGATGCGCCCGCGCGCGTGGCGGTCAACGAGCGTACCGGCACCGTGGTCATGGGCGGAGACGTCAAAATCAGCTCGGTGGCCGTAGCCCACGGGGGTCTGACCGTCTCCGTGGCTGAAGACCCCACCGTGGTGCAGCCCAATCCTTTGAGCGGCGGGCAGACGGCAACGGAAAATCGGACGGACATCACGACCGACGAGGACGGTACGAGCTTTATCGCCATGCCCTCCACCACCACAGTGCGCGACTTGGTGCGGGTCATCAACGCCATTGGCGCGACTCCCCGGGATGTGATCGAGATCCTTCAAGCCATCAACGAAGCCGGTGCGCTCCACGGTCAGTTGATCAATATGTAGCATGAATCCCCTGCAAGCCTATAACGTCAGGACCTATAAAGCCGAGGTTCCGGCGGAAGTCCACGACACGGTGGAAGCTCGGCGGCTCAAGGAGTCCTGCCAGCAGTTCGAGTCTATTTTGTGGGCACAAATCTGGAAGCAGATGAAAACAAATGCCCGAGAGATGGGCGATAGCGATGAAAAGGCCCGCCCCTGGAAACAGCTGGAGGACCTATCTGTGGAAATGGCCTCTGAGGAGCTCTCCAAAAGCGGAGGCACGGGGCTCTGGAAGGTTCTTTACGACCAAATGATCACGAATGTGACGGCGGGAATGCAGACGGCCGAAGCGAAAACGAAAAGGAGCGCATGACGGATGCCCGAAGCGTCTCCTGAATGGTGGAGCGAAGGCGTCCGTTTTTCGTGTCTGGGTTGTGGAAGATGCTGCCGGGGAGAACCCGGCGCTATTTTTTTCACCCCAGGCGAAGGCGCGCGGGTCCGGGATTTTTTGAGAATCGATGAAGACGCGTTCCGTCAGGTCTACGTCACCCGAAGGTGGGGGAGGCCCAGTTTCGTCGAGCGGCGGAACGGCGACTGCGTTTTCTACGAAGCCGCGAGCGCGAAGTGCTCGATTTACCCCTTACGCCCCGCGCAATGTTCGCTTTTTCCTTTCTGGCCCTCCGTGATGGAGTCGAGAGAGGAATGGAACAGGCAGGCACGCCAATGCCCAGGCATGAATGAAGGGCGCCTCTACATGGCGGAGGAGATACGGAACCTCTTGGAACAAAGCCCCTTCGAAGACCTGTAGCGAATAACAGATACAGATTTTTTGCGCGGCATCGTTATCCGCCCGCCTGAGGATCTCAGTGACGGAGCACTCTGCAAAATTGGCGGCAAAAGAGCGCAGCGTCAGAGAGTACAGGGAGAAAGTCAATTTTTACAAAACAAATGAATGGATCGCTCGGAACTTATTTTCGCGGTATAGCCGGCTTTTAATGAGATTTCTTTCACGGCTTTCTTCAATTCCGAAATAAATTTTATGTCTTCATCGGTGAAATTATGGCCGTTCCTGTAAATAAGGAGGTCTCTCTGATACTTTTTCGGCATGTCGCACTTGCGCTGGACCAAGCCGAAAATCGGTAAGACTTCTTTCGGCATGGGGGAAACCCACATATACGTCGTGGGAACGCGCCTTAAAAGCTCGAGCTGGCTGCCTCGTTCGTAAACGGCAATTTCCTTTTTGACTCCTTCTCCGTTGTGAGATAGTCTCTTGCCCTTCAAAAGCGAAGGAACGTTGGTATCTCCATGAACGATCTCAATGTACTCTTCCTCATGCAAGAATCACTCCCTCCAGATTTGAAGCTCAGGGGGCGCTCGCCCAAAGGCAGGCTCACTCGTCCCCCCGAGACCCCCTAAAAATTACGGGCGCTTGGCCGCAACTCGATCAATCGCAACCAAACGCCCGTTTGAGTATCAACGGCTTTTCATCATCGCCCGCGCCATCTC
>JAISWV010000123.1 GCA_031270755.1 Synergistaceae bacterium | reverse complement strand
ACTCCTCGCAAAAACTCACGGGGCTCAACCGCGGAGTGTACGGCAACCCAGCGGTGGACAAGCTGCTGGACCAAGGCAAGCTCGTCACCGATGGCCCGGAAAGGGAGAAGATCTACGTGGAGCTTCAGCGCCTGATCATCGAGGACGCCGCCTGGGGGTTCCTGCGCGTCAACGAACTTCTTATCGGAATGCAGAAGAACGTGCAGGGCTTCATCTTCGACCCTTCCGGCAACCACAAGTACTACCAGGTTTCTTTTGAATAAAGACCGAACTTCATTCGTGCCCTCTCGGGAGGGAGGGCATGTTTCCTAGTTTTTTAGTTTTTGAGTTTTTTAGTTACGGACTTGAGGTGAGAGTTGTGTGGCGATACATCCTCCGCAGAATCGTGTATCTTGTTCCGGTTTTTATCGGCATCAGTTTTTTCGTCTTCTTTATGCTGCACATGACCCCGGGAGACCCGGCGAAGATGATCTTGGGCGACACGGCCACCGAGGAAAGCGTTCAGGAGCTTCGGGAGGAAATGGGGCTCAACGACCCTTTTCTGGCGCAGTATTGGCGCTATATCAAAAACGCCGTGCGCGGAAACATCGGAAAGTCCTATATCACGAAAAGCAGCGTTGCCCATGAAGTTTCTCAGGCTTTCCCCGCGACGGTGAAGCTGGCGCTTTTCTCCATCGCCATCGCGATCTTCGTAGGAATCCCCTTGGGCATCATCTCCGCCATACGGCAGTACTCCCTGATGGACAACATCGCCATGGGGTTTGCGCTGATCGGCATATCCATGCCCGTTTTCTGGCTGGGGCTCTTGCTGATCCTTTTCTTTTGCGTCAAGTTGGGGTGGTTTCCGGCCTCGGGCTTCGACACCTTCAGGCAGATGATCCTGCCCGCCGTCACGTTGTCCACTCCATCCCTGGCCATCATATCCCGCATTTCCCGCTCCAGTATGCTGGAGGTGATTCGCCAGGACTACATCCGCACGGCAAGGGCGAAAGGCCAGGTCGAATTTCGCGTCATTTGCAACCATGCGCTGAGCAACGCCCTCATCCCCATCGTCACCATCGTGGGGCTGCAGTTTGGCGCGCTCTTGGAGGGCGCGGTGGTGACCGAGTCCGTGTTTGCCGTGCCGGGCATCGGCAGCCTTCTGGTGGAGGCCATTAAAACCCGGGATTACCCCATGGTTTTGGGCGGCGTGCTTTTCATCGGCATCGTCTTCAGTCTCGTGAACTTGGCGATAGACGTTTTGTATGCCTATATCGATCCCCGCATCAAGGCTCAATATGGAGGATCGGGATAAAAAGCCCGATGGAGAAACTGAGCGACTGATAAAGATATAACGTAACGTTTTTAGAGTTTCCCGCGAGGTGAAAAAATGAGCGCCGCAAAAAGCAAACAAGCCGGATTTTGGTCTCGATTCAGGAAAAACAAGATGGCTCTCTGCGGGGCCTTCATGATTTTGGGGTTGGTGGTCGTGGCCGTTTTTGCCCCCTTGATCGCTCCGTACCCCTTCGACGAGCAGGATTTTTCCGTTGCGCAGGAACCGCCGTCCTTTGGGCACTGGTTCGGCACGGACGAGTTTGGCCGCGACATTTTCAGCCGCATCGTCTACGCGTCGCGCATCTCCCTCGAGGTCGGCTTTGTCGCCGTCAGCATCGGAATGTTCATCGGCGGGCTGCTGGGGGCGATAGCCGGGTTTTACGGGCGCTTGACCGACAACGTCATCATGCGCTCCATGGACGTTCTTTTGGCCGTGCCCTCCACTATTTTGGCCATAGCCATCGCGGCGACTCTGGGACCCGGGCTCTTCAACCTGATGTTGGCCGTGGGCATCGCGACGATCCCCCGTTACGCCCGTATCGTCCGCGCCTCCGTGCTCACCCTTCGCCACCTGGAGTTCATCGAGGCCGCCCAGGCCGTGGGGTCCAGCGATTTCCGCATCATCCGCAAGCACATTCTCCCCAACTGTATGGCACCCGTCATCGTGCAGGCGACTCTGGGCGTGGCCTCGGCTATCCTGAACACCGCCGGGCTGTCCTTCATCGGGCTGGGCATCCAGCCTCCGACTCCCGAGTGGGGGGCCATGCTCTCGGGCGCCCGCAGCTACATCCGCGACTACCCCTACATGACCATCTTCCCCGGACTGGCCATCATGCTGACGGTCCTTTCGCTGAACTTTCTGGGAGACGGCCTTAGGGATGCCCTGGACCCGAAATTGAAACGTTAGGCCAGCGCAAAAGACGGCATACACAGCATCGAAGAAGTATTCAGGATGGAGGTGTTCGAGATGGACGGGAATAAACTGGATTGGAATGCGTTGGAACGAGACCTGGTCGCGTGGCGGCGGGACCTGCATAAGTACCCCGAGAGCGCGTGGACGGAGTTCCGTACGTCCTCTCTCGTGGCGCGGCGATTGGAGAAGCTGGGTTACGGCTTGACGGTGGGGCTGGACACGGTGGAGCTCTCGGCGGTTATGGGGCGGCCTCCCCGGTCGGAGATCGACGCTCACATCCAGCGGGCGATACGGCAGGGAGGCGACGCCGAATGGATCGACAAAATGAGGGAATATCCCGGGGTTGTGGCCGCTCTCAAAACCGGAAGACCCGGTCCTGTCGTTTCGATCCGCTTCGACATGGACTGCGTCGACGTCGACGAGACAAAGCTCCCCAGCCATCGCCCCAACGAAGAGGGGTTCGCGAGCGTCAACGACCTGCTGATGCACGCCTGTGGGCATGACGCCCACACCGCCATGGGATTGGGGCTGGCTGCGGTGTTGACGGCAAAGCAAGACGATCTGAAAGGAGAAATTCGATTGATCTTCCAGCCCGGCGAAGAGGGATGCCGGGGGGCCTATGCCATGACGCAAAAGGGCGTCGTGGACGGGTCGGATTATTTTCTGGCCATGCATATCGGCGGCGGGGTCCCCAGCGGGGTATTCGGTCTGAACTCTCTGGGTTATCTCTGCACCGCCAAGTTCGACGTGGAATTCACCGGTCGGACGGCCCATGCGGCAGGCGCTCCTCACGAGGGGCACAACGCCCTGCTGGCGGCCGCGGCCGCGGCGCTTTCTCTCCACGGCATCGCTCCGCACCGTGACGGGTCCCTGCGCGTCAATGTGGGAGTGTTGAGCGCGGGCACGGGACGTAACGTCATTCCGGGCAAGGCCTTCATGAAGGCCGAGACCCGGGGGCAAACCCAAAAAATCGCGGACTATGTCTACGAACGCGCTCAGAAAATCCTGCAAGGAGCGGCTGCGATGTACGAAACCGAGGTGACGGTGGTCAAGACCGGGGCGGGAACGGACGCCGCCGGCGACGCTCCTCTCGTGGCAAAAGCCGGAGAGGCGATCCGAGAGACGGGCCTTTTCCGGGAAGTGCTGGAAACAGTTCAGGGCGGCGGCAGCGAAGACGCGACCTGGATGATGCGCCGCGTACAAGAACTCGGCGGTCAGGCGACGTACCTGGCTCTGGGGTCGAATATCGCCGCGCCCCACCACAACGGATGTTTCGACATCGACGAGAGCAGCATGATTCTGGGCGTCAAGGCCCTGGCCGCCATTGTCGGCAAACTTTCACAATAGAAGCCGCAGAAGCCGCGAGCCTCTAAATTACGGCGCACACACGGCGGCGCGGGAGGCCGGTCACCCGGACAATCGGCGGCCTCCTGCCCGATTCCCGGCATAGGCAATGTTTTTGTTTTTTGTTACCCGCATTTTAAGATTTATTAATGGTCACCACTCACACAGTTAAATTATGGGGAATACAATGCCTTCGTTCGATAAGAACGCAGTACAAATCTGAGAACAGAAGGAGAGGAAGTTGTGATGAAAAGGTTAGTTGCGGTGATCGTTCTTGCGGGGGCATTGAATATGGCAAGTGGCGCGATGGCCTATGGCAATGGACATAACCAGCCTCGCGACGGGAACGGGAAAAAGTATGTGGAGCGCAGAGACAAGCGCCCTGAGTTCGGAATGTGGTTTAAATTTCCGCAGCCAAGGCTCAAATTAGGCGGAAGGCATCGGGAGTGGGAAAGGGGAAGAGAAAGGGGAAGGCGGGAAGACCATCGTCACAACGGGTGCGAGTATCCGCGGCTTCGTCACAGGTCCTGAAATGCAGAGGGGAGGCTTCGGCTTCCCCTGATTTTTTACCCTGAAACGCTTCGCTGAAACCCGGGTTAGGCCGCATACCCCACATACCCTATGTCAGGGCGTGCAGAACACCGTCTCTGTATTCGTTGGGCGTGATAACGATTTGAACGTTGTTGGAGCGGTCCATGATGGACTTTCCCCCCGCGTAACCCGCAGGCTCCCGGGGAAAAAGAAGCGTGTCGTAACGGCAGCCCAATCCAGACACCAGCTTCACCAGCGCGATTTTATATCCATTGGGGCGAACAATGTCCCAGAACTCCTCCTTGGCTGCCGCGTCCGAGGAAGGAAGCGCGCGCAGCGTCTCCCGGAGTTCCTGAGCCACCGCGTCGCAGACCTCATGGGCGGCCATGATTCCGGCACGGGAACGGCCCTGCCCTTCCGCGAGCAGGACATCGACATGAAGCAGCCCGTCGCCGCCGCCGGGCGTTCCTGGACGGCCGAACACGACCCGCCGGTCAAGAACTCCATCCGCGGAACCCATGTTGGCGGGCTGAAAGCCCCCTTCCTCCACTGCCGTCAGGAGGGTCCGCAGTCCCGAAAAAACGTGGGTGATCCCCTCTCCCGCGCGTCCGGCGACCTTGGCGGCGACAGGAGCAAAATCCAGGATAGAATTGACGGAAACATCGCGTTTTTCGGGCGTGATCAGCGACAGAGAAAATTTACGGACCCGTCCGTCAGCGTTCTCCAACGCGCTCAGCCCGGCTCGGAATAATTTTTCGGTGTTGATGGAGAGGCATCCTTTGTGCAGTTTCGTCGGTTCCCCGCCGCCGACTTCGCGAAGTTCCCCGACGGCAAAAGTGCGGAGAATCAACCGGCGCACCCTTTTTTCTGGTTTTTCTTCTTTTTCTGCTTTTTCTTTTTTTTCTTCGCCCGCCCACCGTTTTTTTTCGAGTTTTTCGGAATTTCGCCGGCGGATTTTGTTTTTGAGAATGGCCACGGCCTTGAGCGCGTCCAGTTCCACCGCAGTGTTCTGGCCCAGTATCCGGCTTTCCTCGCCTTCGGAGGTTTTGTTCAGGTCGATGATGGAATCGGGGGTCATGTAGGAATTGGTGACGACAAACGCGGCCTGGGTTCCGACAAAACTGAGTCCGACCAGGGGAATGCCGCGCTCTCCCGCCGCTTCCATGACCGAGGCGAAGTCGATATGGCAATTGCCCCAACTGTCGATGGAAATCAAAGCGCCGTCCGTGCGCATGGCTTCCAAAAGCGTGCCGATACGCTGGGCGATGAAAAATTTGTGCTCGTTTTCATCCGAGGTCCCGGCAACGACAACTCCCGTAAAATCCACATCCGCGTCCGCGGCCAAAGCCTGGCAGAGGGGGTCGCGGTAATAGTGGAGCGTGGTTTCTTTCGTTGACGGTCCCAATCCCATAACGGCATCTCCTGTCCCGATCTCGTCAGACAATTCAGCCCGGGGAGAGCCTGCGCCCTCCCCGGGTTTTCGGTGTTCAGTTGTGCTTGTACTCGTAGGGCAGCGGCTTGTTCTGCCCGAAATGGTCGAACTCCATGAGGCAGTTCAACGTATCTTTGAGGATAGCGGTCTGCATCGCCTTGTCGTTGGGCGCGCCGGCGTTGGCCCCCATCGGCACGCGCGGAGCCACGTAACGGGGCGAACCCTGCTGTTTGACCACGGGCGGCAAAGCCGCAATGATGATCGTTGGAATTCCCGCTTTTTCAATCTCTCTCTGCGCCATCACGGCAGATCTATGGCATGTCCCTCACCCGGCGGTGAGAACCACCAGATCCACCTCCTCGTTTTTGAAAATGCGGGCGATGGAAGGGCCCGTCTCGTTGCGGAATTTCTCGACGTTGCCGCCGCCGCCCATGAAACCCACCAGAACGGGGGCGAGGCTGCCGATATATCCTTCCGCCGCCAGCTCGCGCAGGCGATCGATGGGCAACATCGCGTTGACGTCTTTGTTGACGTCGCTGTTGTCGTATCCGCCGTGTGTCACCATGAGTTCAGAAGAGGGCGTATCGCTCGGGATCTCCCGTATGGAGAAATCTCCGGCCGGATTGAAAGGCACTTGCGACTTCAGATGGATCCCGCCCGCTGTGGCGAAAGCGACCCGGCTCTCCCGCAGCGGTTTGGTCACAGGCGTCCACACCGGCGGAGGTGTCGTCGGGGCAAATACTTCCGAGCGCATACCCGGTACAGTGGTCAATTGTGATTGCATGTCCTTTCTCCTTTCCTTCACGCGTTTACTTCCCGTTCACACATCTTCGTCATATGCCGCTTCCGTTCCGCCCTGCGAAGAGATCTGACGCGCGTAGCTCAAATAAATTTCGACTTTATCGCCTGCCGCAGGCTTTCCGGTCGTCAGAATACATCGCAGAGGCAGATGCAACACCCCCATTCTGCCGGTGAGTTCAATTGTCGCTCCAGCTTCCGTCACGTTCGTCAATCGGCCCCTCAAAAGTTTCGGGCTCAATTCGACATCGGCGAGTTCCACGTTCACGGCTGTTTCCTCGACGCGTCAACCGCTTTTTGGTTTGCGTCGATGACTTCCTGACTCCATTTGTTTTCTGGGGCATCGATGGGGACCCCCGCCAGTTTGTTTTTCAGCATGGCAAGAGCCCGCCGGGCTTCTTTCTCGGTCAGGGTGTTTTCTCCCAGACGTTCGGACTCGAAGCCGCCCGCGTCCTTGTTCACCTCCACCAGGGCGTCCATGTACGGATTGCCGACCACCAGCTGCCCCTGATAAGCGGCGTAAGTGACCCCCACGGTCTCAATGCCGCGCTTGCCCAGCTCTTCGATGTGCGAGGCGAAATCGATGTGGTTGTTGCCGAAACCTTCCGTCGTGACGATGGCTCCCTCGACGTTCATCGTGTCCACCATCGCGCCGAGGCGTTTGGAGACAAAGGTCTTTTCGTCGTTGACCTGAGGGCTGCCCACGAAAACGACGCCGACGAGGTCGATCTCCGGGTCCCGGGCCATGAGTTCCACGATGGGCTCCCTGAAATAATGCCGCGTCATCTCCTTGGAGGCCGGGCCGATGCAGCAGAGGGAATGGATAGCTCCGTCGCGTATTTCATTGACGTTCATGACGACAGGAACGTTGCCCAGATCGACATTGGGCCGTCCGCCGGGCACACCGGCAGGCTCCAGAGGCAGCAGGATGTTGTCGTGCATCGCGCCCTGCCCCATGATCTCTTTGACCAGAAGAACACGGGGACGGCCATGCCGCCTGACGTTCTCGAAGATCTCGGACTTGACGGCCTCGGAGGCGGGATAAGTTTTGAGCAGGTCGCGGATTTCCTGGATAATCATGTCGCACGCGGCGTGGACGGCCATCGGCCCCCTCCGCTCCATGCCGGTCAGACGCTCCAGCACGCAGTGCACGCGCACAATGATCTCGTCCTCGTCCGGGCATCCGGGACGTCCGTAGATGACGGTTTCGTCCAAAAATCCGTTGCTGGAGCCGAATTCGTGAACTTGAGTGCCGTCTTCGTCCACGCCGGTGATCATGAAGACCATACCGTCCAATACGTTGGTGACGCCGGACCCCACCTCTCCCTCCACCTTGCAGGCGACAGGAATGACGTCCATGACGGTCTCCGTATGAATATGCCTTTTATCCGGCGTGATGACGTCGATGTCCAGTTTTTTGATCAGCGAATTGAGCCCTAGGGCGTCCTCCGCGGCCTTTTGGCGGATGGTGAGAACCCCTTCGGCGAATTCCGTCTTTTCTCCG
>JAISWV010000076.1 GCA_031270755.1 Synergistaceae bacterium | reverse complement strand
CTCGGGGCAGAGCTCTTCATCCTGCGCGTCGATGAAAGCGCGCTTGCAATTTTTGCACACGACCAATCCCACAACGATCTCCTCCTTTACGCAAAACACGAAAATTCATAGATCTCTCGTTCTTCGCCCTCCGACAAGATAACGATGATACACTATTAACATGCGGAACACACTCCATATTCGCCACATACTCGGCTCATTTTATTTCAAAGTTCCTCCATCAAGTTCCTCCATTCGACGCTTTCTATTCTGCAACCGTTCACGCCTCGGGGGGCTGGCGAGTCCTCCTGAAGCGTAAGCAACGTAAGCAAAAACTCCGGCGTCTTTCTCGGGAGCAACCGCCTTCGTCGTCTCTGCGTCTATTGGAGTAAACCTTATGTTGTGCTATTCTAATCTTCGTTTATATATTGGAAGAGATATTCGAGGAGGAATGTGTGTGATGGAGAGAGAATTTTCCGTCCAGATCGGCGACAAACCGCTGGTGTTTCGCACGGGGAAGCTGGCGAAACAAGCGAATGGAGCCGTTGTCGCATCGCAAGGCGAGACGGTGATCTTGACCACGGCTTGTGTGACGGATACGGCGAGGACGGGCATAGATTTTTTCCCGCTGTTGGTGGATTTCGAGGAACGCTACTACTCCGCCGGAAAGATTCCCGGGGGATTTATCAAGAGGGAGGGACGCCCCACCGAGTCGGCGATATTGAGCGCGCGCGTGATCGACCGCTCGATCCGCTCGCTTTTCGGCGACACGATGCGCAACGACGTGCACGTCGTCGCCACGGTCATGTCCGTGGACCAGATTTACCCTCCCAACGTCTTGGCCATCAACGGAGCCTCGGCAGCCTTGGCAATCTCGGGCATTCCCTGGGGCGGCCCCATTGGAGCCGTGCGGGTCGGGCTCGTCGGCGGCAATCTCGTCGTCAATCCGACGGAGGAAAAAATGGCGTCCTCGGGGTTGGACCTCCTGGTGGCCGGACACGGCGACGGCGTCACCATGGTGGAGTCCGGCTCCAACGAGGTCTCGGAGGAGCTTTTGGTGGACGCTATCGAGCTGGCCCAGGGCGAGATCAAGAAGCTCATCGCTTTGTTCCGCCAAATGAAGGCGGAGGTCGGCAAGCCGGAGATCGAGATCGCCGGGCACGAATCTTACCCTGAAGTGGACGAATGGATTGTGACGAACTTGGACGCGGCCATCGACGCGGCCGTTCGCATCCCCGAGAAAAAGCCCCGCGCCGATAAAATCGGGGAGGCCAAAAAAATCGCCAAAGAGCGGTTTGCGGAGTCTCACCCGGGATTGGAGAACTACATTTCCGCCTCCGTCGACGAGCGCGTCAAGAAGATCATGCGCTCCATCATCGTGAACGAGGGCGTGCGGGTGGACGGACGCGCCATGAATCAGCTGCGCTCCATCGGCTGCGAGCTGGGGGTGCTGCCGCGGGTTCACGGCTCGGCGCTCTTCACGCGGGGAGAAACTCAAGCTCTGGCGGTGACCACTCTGGGCATGGTGGGCGAGGACGATCAGATCCTGGACGGCATCAAGCTGGACGAGCCGGCCAAGCGGTTTATTTTGCATTACAACTTCCCGCCTTATTCGGTGGGGGAAGTGCGCCCCATGAGAGGCCCCGGCAGGCGCGAGATCGGGCACGGAGCTTTGGCCGAGCGCGCGCTGCGCTGCGTGATCCCGCCGGAAGAGGAATTTCCCTACGTGATACGCGTCGTGTCCGACATCTTGGAGTCCAACGGGTCCAGCTCTCAAGCCAGCATTTGCGGGGGCAGCCTGTCGATGATGCACGCGGGAGTGCCCCTGCGCAAACACGTGGCGGGGATCGCCATGGGCCTCATCAAGGAAGGGGACAAGGTCCAAGTCCTCACCGACATCCAAGGGCTCGAGGACCACTACGGGGATATGGACTTTAAAGTGGCCGGGACGCGGGACGGCGTGACCGCGCTGCAGATGGACAACAAAGCGGGGGGCATCACGCGGGAAATTTTGCACAACGCCTTACGGCAGGCTCGGGCAGCCCGCATGGAGATCCTCGAGAAAATGGAGGCCCAGATTTCGAGGCCGGACGCACTGTCCGCCAATGCGCCGCGCATCCACAAAACCACCATCGACCCCGAGAAAATTCGGGACGTCATCGGCCCCGGCGGAAAAATGATCCGCAGCATCACCCAGAAAACAGGCGTCAAAATCAACGTGGAGGACTCCGGAGACGTGAGCATCGCGGGACCGACCCAAGAGCAAGTGAACGCGGCTCTGTCGATCATCCGCGGCCTCACCAAAAACCTGGAGGCGGGCGAGGTTTATTATGGAACCGTGACGCGGCTCATGACTTTCGGCGTTTTCGTTGAGTGTCTGCCCGGCAAGGAGGGCCTGCTTCACCTGAGCGAGGTCAGCACCCACCGCATCCCCAAGGTAGAGGACGTTTTCAAGCTGGGCGACAAGGTGCTGGTCATGGTCAAGGAGATCGACGACATGGGCAGGGTCAACTTGACGCGCCGCCGTATCTTCGCCGACGAGAGCAAGGTGACGTCACTGGGGTTCGCCCATTGCCTGCCTGACGAACGCGAACGCGAGAACTTGATCGAAAGCGTCGCCGGGAGCGCTCCGCGCGGCGAACGCGAACGTCACGACCAAGGGGATAGAGGGGGAGACAGAGGGAGAGATCGAGGCGGACGGGACTCGCGCTCGTACGGCGGAAAGTCTTCCAGGAGAGATTGACGTCATGCCGGGAATCATGCCGAGGGTGTCGGTTTCCATATCACGGACGGAACGCGCCAAGGAATTTCCCCTGCCTGCCTATGCGACGGCGGCTTCGGCGGGTGTCGATCTTCGCTCGATAGAGAGGCGCGTTTTGCAGCCCGGGGAAAGAGCCCTGGTCTCCACAGGGATCAGGATCGCCCTTCCTTTGGGCTACGAGGCTCAGGTACGGCCCCGCAGCGGGTTGGCCCTGAAGCACGGAATAACCTTGCCGAACAGCCCCGGCACCGTTGACGCCGACTATCGGGGCGAGATTAAGGTAATTTTACTGAATTTGGGGGACGCTCCTTTTACGATAGAGCCGGGGGACCGCATTGCCCAAATGATCGTCGCCCCTGTCAGCCAGGTGGACTGGGCGGAGGCGGACGTCTTGGACGAAACGGAGCGCAATGCGGGAGGGTTCGGCAGTACCGGGAAATAGCTGGCGAACAACCGGGAACGGTGATGTAAAATAGTAACCGTTCAAATCCTGTATACCACGCTGAATGAACACGTTGAACGAGGAGGCCAAGGTGTTACTTCGCAAAGAGTTCACTTTCGACGCGGCGCACAATCTGGTGCATTATCACGGCAAGTGCGAGGCTTTACACGGCCACACCTACCGTTTGGCCGTGGTGTTGGAGGGCACTCCGGACGGGGAGGGAATGATTCTCGATTTCCTCGAACTGTCCCGGGTCGTGAAGGAGCGCGTGGTGTCTCGTTTGGATCACAGTTATATCAACGATATCCTTCCGCAGCCGACGGCGGAAAACATTGCGAACTGGGCGTGGGAGCAGATCGAAACGGCAGTCTTGCGCCCCAACTGCAGGCTGTCCCGGGTGGAGGTTTGGGAGACGGCGACCAGCTGCGCGGTCCTGAGAGCCGAGGACAGAAATAAAAAATAAGGGGCCGAAGAAGTTGAGAGACGTGCAAAGCGACAGAGATTCCAGGAACATCGCCATCGACCGCGTGGGAGTTCGGAACGTCAGCTATCCGATCATTGTGATGGACCGGGACAGCGGCGTTCAGAATACGGTGGCGTCGGTTTCCATGTCCGTGTCGCTGCCCCGGGAGTACAGGGGGACGCACATGAGCCGTTTCATCGAAACCCTCGAAGAATATAAAGGCAAGATCGGCCCGGCGACACTGGAGGCTTTGACGCGGCGTCTGTGCTCCAAGCTGGACGCCACGGAGGCCGAAATCGACTTCCGTTTTCCTTATTTTGTGCGCAAATCCGCTCCGGTGTCGGGCATTCCCAGCTATATGCGTTACGACGCCGGCTTGCGGGGAATATATAAAGAAAACGCCTTCGACATGATCACGGAAGTGGAAGTTTGTGTGCAAACGCTTTGTCCTTGTTCCAAGGAAATTTCCTCCTGCGGAGCCCACAATCAACGGACGCGGGTGCGCCTCCGGGTCAGAATGGACGAGCTGGTTTGGTTTGAAGAGATGATTCAGATGGTGGAACGCTCTTCGTCCACGCCGCTTTATACTTTACTGAAGCGCGAGGACGAAAAATACGTGACGGAACAGGCTTACACCAATCCGCATTTCGTGGAAGACGTGGTGCGGGATCTGGCAGTGGAACTGAACCGGGACGATCGGATAAACTGGTATGGGATATCGGTGACGAGCGCGGAAAGCATCCACAACCACGACGCGTTTGCCGAGATTTGTCGAGATAAAAGCCGGGATAAAAAATTGTCATGAGGCCGAACGGAGGCAATAAAAAACGCCGCCGCAGCCGTGGTGACGATTGGGGTTTTTTGAAGAAGACGATCTACTACGCGGTAATCGTGTTTTTGATAGCTGGCGTTGCCGAGGTTTATCTTCTCTGGCTGGACAACTACAATATGCTGCATCCCGACGTGGCGGCGGCGATGGCGATGGGGTACGCGGAAGAGCTGCCTTTGAACGGGATTTTGCTATGGGATGAACGCGTCGTCCCCGCTCCGCGGGAAGGGGTGGTGACGTATCTCTCACCCTTGCCTCGACGCGTGGCGAAGGGAGAGGCCGTGGCGGCCATAAACGGCGTCGCGGTCAAGTCCGACGCGCCGGGATATTTTTCCCCCGCTCTCGACGGACAGGAGGGAGAATGGGTTTACTCGAAGCTTTGGCCCGGAGTCTCACAGTTTCCGAATCCGAGGGTGTCCGAGCTGGTGCCGCAGAACTCTTATCTGCAAAAAGGAGACCCTGTGGGTAAATTGGTGCCGCAGCCTCAAGACCTGCGGTGCATTGCGTATCTCGACAGCTCTGTCTCGCTGAAACAGGATATCGAACGCGGGTTCATCGAGATCAAGACGGAACGCAACGGCAAGACGAGACAAGCGGCGGTTCGCGCGTCTCTGGACGTGGGGCAGAAAGTCAAGGTATATATCACTCTGCCTTTTTTCCCGCCGGATGTTTTGATGACGCGGGCTTTTTCCTGCAGCGTGCTGACGGGAAACCGGCAGGGCGTGTCGGTCCCCGATTCGGCGGTGGTGCTTAGGGAAGGGAAACTGGGGGTTCTCATGGTCCGGGGCAGCGTCGCGGAGTTTGCGGAAATAGAGGGGTTTCCCGCGGACGAGAACAATTTTTTCATAACGAAGGGCGCCGTGCCGGGCAACGTGGTGGTGCTGCAGGCGGACAAAGTCAAAGAGGGAGTCGTCAGACCTTGGTGAAAGCGCGGACTTTAGGGGAAACCATCGAAGACCGGATTGCGGCCGTGAAGGAAAGGATGGCGCAAAGCGCCCTTCGAGCGGGGCGCGACGCTGCCGAGATAAAGTTGATGGCGGTCACGAAAACGAGAACGGTGGAAGAGATGGCGGCAGCCGCTTCGCATGTGGATTTCTTGGGAGAAAACCGGGTTCAGGAAGCCGCTTCCAAGAAAGAGATTTGGATGAAAGAAGTTTGGCCCGATTCCGCGATAGAACGGCGAAAGATAGAATGGCGGTTGATCGGGCATCTGCAGAGTAATAAAATTCGTAAGGCTCTGGCTTTGTTCGACGCCTTGGATTCATTGGACTCCGTGGGGCTCGCCTTGGCCGTGGAGCGCGCCGCGGCGGAGTCGGAGCGCTCCGCCCCCGTTCTGATCGAAATCAACACGTCGGGGGAGAACAATAAGACCGGGGTCGACGCCGAAAGGTTCCCGGAGCTTTTGGACCGCGTGCTGGAGTGTCCGCATTTAAAGCTGGAGGGTTTTATGACAGTCGGCCCTTTGACGGACGACGAGACGCGGGTGAGAAACGCTTTTGCCTGTCTGCGCGAAATGGCGTCGCGGGCCCGCCTCCGGTCGGGTTTGCCGCTGCCGGTTCTCTCCATGGGAATGAGCGGCGATTTCCAGTGGGCTATTGCGGAGGGCAGCACCTGCGTGAGAATAGGGACCTCGTTGTTCGGCCCCAGAGTGTAACCGTGATGAAAAAGTCATCTACCATAGAGTTTTCTTGTTTTATATAATAAAATAAGGGGAACTTCCTGTTTATGAAGGAGGAGTAAACGGGTGCGAAAACTGTTGCAGCTTTTCGGTTTTTATGGAGACGAGTATGAAGACGACGAAGACGAGTACTCGGATGAAGAGGAACCGCAGCCTAGAGGGGTGAAGAAAAGCAAGGCCGGAAGGAGAGACGAACCCCGTTCGAAACCTGTTTCTCCTAAGTTGGTTTTCTTCAAGGGAGTCCCGTCGGAAGAGATCAAACTCCGCTTACGCGACGTATTGCTGGACGGAACGATGGTGCTTTTGGATCTCCAGGGCCTGGACGCGGAACGCATAGAGGAAGGGCGCAGTTTCCTTCATTTTATGGGCGGAGTTGCGTTTGCGCACAAGGGACTTATGGAGCGTATAGGGCCGTCTCTTTTTGTCATTACGCCACATGAAGGAATGCTTCAGTGGTGGCCCGGGGAGGAGTAACCGATGTCGGATCTTTTGACCGCTAAAGATGTAGAGCTGAAAATATTCAAAAAGGCGTCGTTTGGGGGGTATTCCATCCCGGACGTCGAGGAGTTTCTGAACCAGATAGCCGAGGATCTGGAGGCTTACGCCCTGCGTCAGAGCGAACAGCAGCGGAGGGTGTTCGAGCTGGAAGAGGCCTTGAAGCGGCACGAAGCCATGAAGGACACCATCAAAGACGCCCTCATTCTGGCTCAGAAAAGCGCCAAAGACAAGGAAGACGAGGCGAAACACCAAGCCGAGCTCATTGTGGCCAAAGCCGAGGCGAAAATGAGCGAGTTCGATCTCCAAGGACGCCGCCGCTTGGAAGAAGCGGAAGACACAGCCGACGGGATCATTGCCGACGCCCGGGCCTCCGCGTCGCAGATTGCCAAAGAGGCGGAGGCAATGCGGGAAGAGGCGAAGAAACGTCTTGAAGGCGTCGATGCGGAAGTCGCCCAGCGCATAGCCGAGGCCAACGACCGGGCCAGCGACATCACAGCCTCGGCGCGTCTCGAGGCACGGCGCGTGACCGGCAAGGTCAAGCATGAAATTGAAGAAAGCAAGCGTGAACTGAGCGCTCTTCAAGTGGAAAAGCGGCGTTTTCTGCGGGACGCGAGCGAACTTGTGGCGGCGTTCACCCATGTGCTGGAGGAGATGGGCCGAAAACTGGAGAAGGGGAGCTTGCCGCTGGACGACGCGGAGCCTTCGAAGCAGGAGACGGGGAGGATGACTTTGTCTTTTTCGCCTGTGGTCGACGACGCGGACGACGAAGTGGCCATTTCCTGACGTGTTTTCGAGGACATTCGAGTTTTTATCGAGTTTATTTTAGATTTTTATAATGGATCTTTCTTCGCTGGTTCGCTTCGTCAAAGGTGTGGGCGAAAAACGTGAGCGTGCTTTTTTGCGCATGGGCGTCAAAACGGTGGAAGATCTTTTGTTTTTTTTCCCTCGCCGTTACGAAGATCGCCGCGATATCACGCCGCTTTCGGCTTTGACGGCAGGGAGTATGGCGTCTGTTGTGGCTCAGGTGGTTTCGTTCGAAAAACATCCTACTTCCCGCCAAGGTTTGGAGATCTCGTCGGTTCTTTTAAGCGACGGAGAAAGCGTCGTCAAAGCGGTCTGGTTCAACCTGCGGAGGCTGGAGGACGTTTTGGTGCCGGGAGTTCGCGTCGCCCTTTACGGCAAGGTGGAGATGCGCCCGGGGCCGCAGTTGACCAACCCCGAGTTCGAGGTGTTGGACGAGTCCGACCCGGACTCGGTGGGGCGAATCGTGCCCATCTACCCAGCCACAGCGGGGCTTTCTCCCAAATGGGTTCGCCGTGTGGTGTTTTTGGCGTTGGAGCTTTATTTGCCCGAGGTGAGAGACTTCGTTCCCCTGGAAATACGAGAGCGGCATAAATTTCAGGGCCTGCGGGAGTCGATGATGGAGCTGCATCGGCCTCAGGGACGTGAAAGCTGGCTGAGGGCGCGAAACCGTTTGGCCTTTGACGAGCTTTTCCTTTTGCAGACAGGGCTCTTGCTGCGAAAAAAAAGACGCGCTTCGGGGCGGAAGATTTTCGGCCCGCTACGCCCCGGAGAAAAATTCCAATCTTTTTGGAGCTCTCTTCCCTTTCAACTGACGCAAGCCCAAGATCGCTGTGTCCGGGAGATCATGTCCGACCTGGCCTCCGAGGTTCCCATGAACCGCCTGCTTCAAGGCGACGTGGGCTCGGGGAAAACTGTGGTGGGCGTGGCGGCGCTTTTGATCGCCGTGGACGGAGGAGCCCAGGCGGCCTTCATGGTTCCCACGGAGATTTTGGCGCAGCAGCATTTTTTCAGACTCAAAGCGTTTTGCGCGGGCCTCGACGTTCGGGTCGATCTTTTGACGGGAGCGCTCTCTCAGAGCGTTCGCAGGAAGACGAGGGAAGCGATCGCCTCGGGAGAAACCCGAATAGTCGTCGGCACCCATGCGATTTTCGGCGAGAAAATTTCTTTTAAAGAACTTGGGCTGGTCATCGTGGACGAGCAGCATCGGTTCGGCGTCCTCCAAAAAAACGCTCTTTTGGCGAAAACCCGTTCGCCCCACGTGCTGGTCATGACGGCTACCCCCATTCCCCGCACCCTCACGCTTTCCATCTACGGAGACCTGGACGTCTCCCTGCTGGACGAGCTGCCGCCCGGGCGCAAGCCCGTAAAGACCCATCGGCTGGATTTTTCCCGGGCGCAGCAGGCGCGTCTGCTGAACTTTGTCCGGGACACGGCGCGGCGCGGGCGTCAGATTTACTGGGTCTGCCCTCTGATCGAGGAGAGCGAAAAATTGGACGTGACCGCCGCCTATTCTCGTTTTCAAAATCTGAGAGAAGAGCTGCCCGGACTGAAGATCGCACTGCTCCACGGACAGCTGCCCCCCGACGAAAAAGAGGCCGTCATGGCGGATTTCGCGGCGGGCCAAACCGACCTTCTGGTGGCCACTTCCGTTGTCGAAGTGGGGGTTGACGTGCCCAACGCCACCGTCATGGTGATCGAAGACGCCGTTCGCTTCGGCGCGGCACAGCTGCACCAGCTTCGCGGGAGAGTGGGCAGAGGCGGCGGAGAAAGCCACTGCATTCTCCTGGCGGGGAAAACCACGCCGGAGAGCGCGGCGCGGTTGAATGCCCTGCTGTCCATGTCCGACGGGTTCAAAATCGCGGAAATGGACCTCCGTCAGCGAGGACCCGGAGAGGTCTGCGGCGTCCGTCAACACGGGGTCACCGATTTTCGCGTGGCCGACCTGGTCCGTGACCGCAAACTTCTGGAGCTGGCCCGGCGGGAGGCGTCCGCTCTCGTGGAGAAAGATCCGGAGCTGCAGAGCGCGCGTCCCCTGGCGGAGGCCCTGATGTCCCGCCTGGGCCCCACCCTGGACCTGGCGGGGACGGCTTGAAACACCTATACTCACCTATACTACAGGGTCATGATTTTATCGGCCTTGTTCAGGGTCTCGAGGATCTCGAACATGTTGGATATCGTCCCGATTCCTATCTGTTCGGCGATATGGAAATGGCTGACGCAGGTTCCGCAGGCCAGTATGAGAGTACCCCTTTTTTCCAGGTTTTTCAGGTGGTCGCAGGACGAGGAATCGTACAGCGCGAGCTTGACTCCCTCGTTCATGAGGGCCACGGCCAGAGGCGCGTCATCCAATTGAGACAGGGTTCCCAGAAAGCTCTTCATCAGCACATCCCCCAGCTGCTGATCGCTTTGCCCGAGGTTTTGACAGGTGATGAGGACGGAAAACGTCCTCTTTGACGAAAGAGCGGATGAAAGAACGGAAGAAGCGGGAAGGAGCTGAGAAGCTTCCTGCTTTTCTCCAGGCGGGATTTGAAGCGGCGTCGTAGTTTGAAGCTGGGTTTTAGCCTGCGGCTGCGTTTGCTGCAATTGAGTTTGCTGTGGCTGGGGTTGTTGTAAAAGGTCTTGTTCCGCGGTTTTCTTTGGAGTCTTGAGATGTTCGCTTTTTTGGCTCGCCGAGACGGTGAGCAGACCGTCGTCGTCTTTCAACTGAACGCCAAATCCTTTGCTTTCCAAAAAACGCCTCACATTGCTGGCCGATACGGGGTTGTCCAACAGGACCTCCAGTTCCTTTTCCCCTTGATCCACGCATGCCTTGGCTAAAGTGACCGGCTCCGGGCATGCTTTACCTCTTGCGTCGATTGTTTTCATCATCGTTCCTCCTAAAAAATGGCCTAAAAATGGTGCAGGGGCACCGGGTGATTTTATGATTTGGGTTTATTATAGAATGATTGAGGAAAAATGGTAACTGTCCATAGAATGGGACACAGATGAGTATAGAAATATAGATGAATAAGGAGCATCGTTATGGCTGACGACATCGGGCAAAAGATGAGAGCGATTCCCGGAATGGACGTTCTCCTGGAAAAAGAGTGGACCGCCTCCTGGCGGCAGCGGCTGGGAAGGGAGACGGTCAAACGGGTGTTCAACGAGGAGCTGTCACGTATCCGGCGGGCCCTGCTGCGAGGGGAGGACATAGATGTTTCGATGGAAACCCTCGAAAAAAACCTGGAGGCTTCGCTTGCGGCCGCCGGACGCCGGCGTTTGCGTCCGGTGCTCAACGCCACGGGAGTGGTGGTTCACACGAATTTGGGGCGCTCCTGCCTGGCCGGCGAGGCGCTTCGCGAGCTGGGGGACATCGCCGGCGGATACAGCAATCTGGAGTACAACCTGGACGAGGGAACCAGAGGACACCGCAACGAGCATGTAGAAGAAATTCTCTGCGCTCTCACCGGGGCAGGGGCGGCTTTGGTGGTGAACAACAACGCGGGTGCCGTCCTGCTCTGTCTTTCCGCTCTGGCGCGGGGAACGGAAGTCGTGGTGTCCAGAGGAGAGCTGGTCGAGATCGGAGGGTCGTTCCGCATTCCCGACATCATGGAGTGCTCCGGCGCGGAGCTGGTGGAAACGGGGACGACCAACCGAACCCATTTGAAGGACTACGCGCGGGCCATTACGGAAAGGACGTCCATGCTGCTGAAGGTCCATCCCTCCAATTTCAGGATGGAGGGGTTCATTGCGTCGCCCGAGAGAAGCGACCTGGCCGCCTTGGCCCGCCAGCGCGGGCTGATTTTCATGGAGGACGCGGGCAGCGGCCTTCTGATCCGGGGGCGGGAGCTGGGGGCGGACTTCAGCGAAGAAACGGATATAAAAACCTGCCTCAGCGAAGGCGTCGACCTGGTGACCTTTTCCGGCGACAAGATGCTGGGCGGGCCGCAAATCGGCGTCATCGCGGGAAAGAAAGCCGTTATCAGCCGGCTGCGGGGCCACCCCGTGCTGCGGGCTCTTCGAGTGGACAAGATGACGCTGGCGGCCTTCGAAACCACGATGCGCATCTATATGAGAGGCGACTACGACGCGATCCCCACTCTGGCCATGCTGCGCCGAACCCAAGAATCCATGGAAGCCCAGGCGACGAGTCTGGCCGGCGAGCTGCGCGAGGTTTTCCCCTCCACGGAGGACACACAGGTCACAATCTCCGTCGTGACTGTGGAAGACGCCGTGGGCGGCGGTTCTTGCCCGGCCCTGCCTCTGTCCGGCTGGGGCGTGTCGGTGGAGACGCGCTCCCGAGAGGGATCTGCCCGATATGGAACCGGGCGGCTGCAGGGAATCCTGCGCGCCCGTGAGCTTCCCATACTGTGCGGCGCGCGCGGGGACGCGCTGGTGCTTCACGTCCGCACCCTTCGCCCCGGCGATGAAAAAGAAATTGTGCGGGCTTTTGCCGAGTTGAGTGAAGAGGCTCGAAATGGCTGAAGAAAACAGTAAAGAAAAAATTCGCGAAGAGCGCGAGATATCTCTGGTCATCGGCACGGCGGGACATATCGACCACGGCAAGACGGCGCTGGTTGCCGCTTTGACGGGCGTCGACTGCGACCGGCTCTTGGAGGAAAAAAAACGGGGCATCACGATAGAACTGGGTTTCGCCCCTTTGCGCCTCGAGGACGGACGTGTGGTGAGCATTATCGACGTTCCGGGACACGAGCGTTTCATCCGCCAAATGGTGGCGGGCGCGTCGGGGGTGGACGCGGTGATGCTCGTGGTGGCGGCGGACGAGAGCGTCATGCCTCAGACCCGGGAGCATTTGGCTATTCTGGAGCTTCTGGGCGTCAGAGAGGGGTTGGTCGTGGTCAGCAAATCGGACAAAGTGGAGCCCGAGATGCTGGAGCTGGTGGAGGAAGACGTACAGGAGTTCGTCAAGGGAACGTTTCTCGAGGGGAAGAAGGTCGTTTCGTTTTCGGCGGTGACGGGTCACAATACGGAGCTCCTGGAGAAAGAGCTCACGAATTTGGTGGACAGGGTGCAGCTCCGCCCTCGCAAGGGGGCGCTTTTTTTGCCCATTGACCGGGCGTTCCCCATCTCGGGTTTCGGCACGGTGGTGACGGGGACCGCCTATCGAGGAACCGTCCGCCCTGGGGACGAGGTGGAGATTTTTCCCGCTCGGGACGGGAGAAACCGGGAGGCAAAGGTGCGAAGCCTGCAGGTTCACGGCCGCGGGGTCGAGGAAGCCTACGCCGGCCAAAGAGTGGCGGTGAACTTGTCCAATATCGCGGTGGACGAGCTTTCCCGAGGCGACGTCATCTGCCGCAAGGGAATCTACGCGAACACGCGCTGCTTCGATGTGACGCTGAAGGTGCTGCCCTCCGCCGCGGAGCCCGTAAAACATTGGCAGCGCGTTCGCGTCTACATCGGGACGTCGGACGTTTTGGCCCGGGTGTCCCTGCTGGACGGCAAATCCATTTTGCCCGGCAGGGAGGCCCCGGCCCAACTGGTAACCGAAGAGGACGTGGTCTGCGTCGCGGAGCAGCGCTTCATCATCCGGTTCTACAGCCCTTTGGTGACCATCGGGGGCGGCCGGGTGGTCTTTCCCTATGGACGCAAGCCCAGAGGCGCCGCGGCGCGCAAACTTTCCTCGGCGCGCATCCGCGCACTGAGCGACACACTGTCTCCAGAAAAACGATTTTCGCTTCTTGTGGAACAGGCGGGAATCATGGACTTCGACCGCGCGTCGATTGCCCTCCAGGAGACGCCGTCCGGTTTGACCGCGGCCGCCGCGCGGGCCGTGAAAAACGGCTCCGTGCTGGAGCTGAAAGGTGACAAACCCTTTTACCTGTCCCGGGGCTGCTTCGAAGAACTGGCCTCGGCCGTGACGGAGCTGCTGAAAGCCTACCACGAAAGCCACGAAACGGAAGAGGGCATGTTGCCAGACGAGCTGGCGCGCGCCGGATTCTTTCTCAAAATGGCGGACAGCGCCGACGCCAAAAACATGACCAACGCCAAAGCGGCGCGTTCGCTGCTCTCCCTTTTGGCGGAAAATGGAACCGTCGTTTTGGAAGGCAGCAAGGTCCGTATGCCTGATTTCGTGCCCAAGAACGACGAGGCCTTCCAAAGAAACAAAGAGGCCTTTTTCGCTTACTGCCGAAAGAGGGCTTTTCAGCCGCCCACGCTGGACGAGGCTCGAGTGGATTTGAACATGGACCCCCGCGCTTTTTCGCTCCTGGTGCAAGGGCTGAAGAACGCCCGCAGACTTGTTCTGCTGCCGGGAGAGTACTTGCTTACGGACGAGGTGGAGAGCGACATGATGGAGATTTTGCTGAAAACAGAGGGCGACGTCACTCTCGCCGCCGTTCGGGACGCTACGAACAGCAGCCGGAAGTTCATTCTGCCTATTTTGGAGTACTTCGACTCCCGGGGCCACACGCGCAGGGTCGGCGACGTTCGCGTCGTGAGAAGGGCGGGCAAATAAATGTGGATATTCAAGGGCGACAAACTGCTCGTGAAAAATGGAGTCTGCGAGTTCCGCGAATTGCCGCCCCGGGCCGTGCGCCACACTCTCGCTTTGCCCGCCGTCTGGCAGGACCTGGACCCCTGGTGCGAGGTGGAAGACGATATCGGAGACGCCATAGAAACCGGAATGGAAGCCGGCACGAAAGACGGGCTGGAACGGAACGAGCCGGAATGGCTGGACCTTCGCGACGTCTGGCAGAGGTGGGGGGACGAGACGTTCGCGCGGGCGGGTACGGCCTATCAGTACATGAACTGGCTGCGTCACTCGAAGTTCTGCTCCAGATGCGGCGGGCCTTTATCGCCGAATGAAGAGGACAAGGGGCTCCTGTGCCGGACCTGCGAACGTGTGACCTACGCTCCTCTGCATCCTGCGATTATCGTCGCGGTGGAGCGGGAGGGCAGGCTTTTGCTGGCCCACAACACGCGCATGCCCATAAAACGCTACAGCGTATTGGCGGGTTTCGTGGAGCCGGGGGAATCCCTGGAGCAGACCATCGACCGCGAGGTCATGGAAGAAGTGGGAATAGAGGTCCAGGATGTCCGTTACTTCGGAAGCCAGTCGTGGCCTTTCCCTTGTTCGCTGATGCTGGGGTTCACCGCGCGCTGGAAAAAAGGCGAGCTCCGCCCCGACGGAACGGAGCTGGACGACGCCGGCTGGTTTCTTCCCGAGGACTTCCCCGATGTTCCTCCCGGCCTCAGCATATCCCGAAAACTCATCGACGATTTCGCCAAGCGATGCAAACGAGGGGGGGCGTGCACGTAGGGGCGCGCATTGCGCGTCCGTGGGCATTCGTCTGTGGGCCAGGCCCCTGCGGGGCATGGGGCGTCTATGGTTTTTGCTCGAAGCCCGCGGCTCTTGTTTGCGCAAAATTTTAAATTTAATAATGAACGGAGAGGACATTTTTTGGCCGATTTCACTAAAATTCATTTCACTAAAGTCCATGGGAACGGCAACGACTTCATTGTGTTGGAGAACTTGGACCGCCGCCGTTCGTCGCCGGATCTCGCGCGCTTTGCCAAGCTTTTGTGCCGCAGGAAGTTCTCGGTTGGCGCGGATGGACTATTGGTCGTGGAAAAGCCGGAGAGCGCCGGCCGGAAAGCGACCGATGAAAAGGCGCCCGATTTCGTCATGCGTATCTTCAACGCGGACGGCAGCGAGGGCGAAATGTGCGGAAACGGAGCTCGCGCTCTCGCCCGTTACGCCTTCGAAAAAAAATTGGCGGGAGCTTCCATGTGTTTTACGACACTCGCCGGGCCGGTGCAGGCTCGCGTCGCCCCCCCCTATGTGGAACTGGACATGGGGGAGCTGGATTTGGAAGGGAGCGTTTTCGGCCAGAGCCTGAAAATTCGCGGCCTGGAGTTCCCCTATGTCTTCCTGACGGCGGGCGTTCCCCATTGCGTGCTTCTCGTAGAGGATTACGACGCCATCGGCATGTCTTCGAAAGTCGAAATCGGACGGGAGCTCTCCCGGGATTTTAACCGTTTCCCAAAGGGCAGCAACGTGTCCTTCGCCCAGTTGCTTTCGAAGACCGAGGCGAAAGCCGTCACCTACGAAAGGGGAGTCGAGAATTTGACCGAGTCCTGTGGCACGGGAAGCGTCGCCGCGGCTGTCGCGTTCGCGATGACGGGGAACGCCGCTCACACGCTCCGCGTCCGCAACCCGGGAGGCGTCAACGAGGTTCGGCTGGACTTCGCCCCCGGCAAGGGATCGTGTCACGCGTGGCTCAAAGGAAGAACCGCGCTGGTGGCGGAGGGGCAGATTTGTGAGGATGCGTTGGTCGAGGACGCTTTGGCCGAAGGCGCGTTGGTTGAAGATCAGGAGGATCCGTCATGAAGGCGGAGCGTAAACGTGTCTTTGCCGGGGCGGCCTTCGTCGGCGTGTTGGCGCTCTTGGGCCTCGGGGGGTTCTTTTTTTACAACATCGAGACCTTGATCGCGCTCATGAAAGAACTCACGAACTGGTTGGTGGCGACCATCGGGAAACTGGGTTACGCGGGGATCGTCGCCCTCATGTTTTTGGAGTCCTCGTTTTTTCCGTTTCCCAGCGAAGTGGTGCTGCCGCCGGCGGGATACCTTGCCTGGAAGGGAGAGATGTCTTTCATGGCCGTGATAGCCGCCGGGCTCGCCGGAAGCATTCTGGGGGCGCTTTTCAACTACTGGTTCGCGCTCAAGCTGGGGCGGCCGTTTTTGATCGAATACGGCAGGTATTTTTTCGTCTCGAAAGAATCCATCGAGAAAGCGGACTCTTTCTTCGAGCGTCACGGGCACATCAGCACTTTGGTAGGGCGGCTGCTGCCCGTCATTCGGCAGTATATCTCGCTTCCCGCAGGCGTCGCCCGGATGAAGGTGGGAACCTTCGTGTTCTACACCTCCGTCGGAGCGGGGCTCTGGGTCGTGGTCCTGACGGCCGTCGGTTATTTGCTGGGAGAGCACCAGGAGCTGTTGGAGCGTTACCTGCACTTGCTGACGTTTTCCTGCATCGTCTTCGCGGTTGCCCTGGTCGTGGGTTACCTGCTTTGGCGCCGGCGTTCTTTCCGCGAAAGATAGCGAAGATATGGCATTTGGCCGAGGGTGTGTTAAAATTTTACTCCGCAAAGCGAAGATCATACACACAAAAACTCAAATTGAAAGAAGATGGTTTCCTTGATGAATAAGCTGAGAACGCAGATGCGTTGGATCATGATCGTCATCGTCGTGACGTTCCTCGTGTCCACTTTTTTGATGTACGAGTCCGGGTCGAGCCGCGGGGGGGGGACTTCTTCCGGTCAACTGGAAGACTACGCGGTGGCCGATATCAACGGGAAACGATTGATGCGCTCCGCTCTGGACCAGAGGGTGCGGCAGTATATCGAGGAGCAGGGCACCCGGGAGCTCGCGTCCACGGACCTGCCGCTCATTTATCTATCCGCGCTCAATCAATACGCCATGGAACAGCAAATGGCCCAGGAGGTCCAGGACAGCGGCATCGTCATTTCCGACGCGGACGCCGAACAGGCAATGAAAGACTACGCCGACCAATTTTTTCCGACAAGAGAGGCCTTTTATCAATCCCTCCAGCGGTCCGGCCGCACGGTCGAGGATTATAAACGAAACATAGCCCAGCAGATGGCGAACCAGCAGTTGATTCAGGAATCCATCGGCACCGTCACGGTCAGCGAAGACGAGGCGGCGGAGTTCTACGACAGCACGAAGAGCCTCTTCTTCAGGCAGCCCGCGGGGTTCAACGTCAATTTGGCGCACTTCGCCTCCGAGGACGAGGCCGGGAAGGTGAGAGAGCTGCTCCTGGAGGGCCGGTCTTGGGAGTCGGCGACGTCGGGAGACGTGGTCGATGCCGCAAAGGTGATCGACGTCACGGCGGCCCCGGTGTTCGTTCCCGAATCCGCCTTCGACGGTTATTTGGCGCCGATGAAGTCCCTGGACTTGGGCGCCGTCAGCCCCGTTTTCCAGATCTCCAGCGACGACTTCGCCGTGGGCGTCAAGAACGAGGCCGTGAATGAAAAATTTTCCCCTTACGATGAGGTCAGCGCGGATATTCGTATGCTTTTGCAGCAGCAAAAAGAGCGCACGGCTCTGACCAACTTCGGCCAAGGCCTGCTCAGCAGAGCCCGAATCGTGATCCGCGACCCCTCCCTCTTTCCGCCTGAAGAAGAGGTCCTCCCCGTGACGGAAGCCCCGAGCGAAGCGGGCGCAGCGAATGAAACAAGCGAAACGAGCGCGGACGTGGTCAGCGGGGATTGACGGGGCGTAAAAAATAAAGACTGGAGATGATTTTATGTATGTGTTCATAGTGTTTATGGCGCTGCTTATAGTTTTCATCTTCCTTTCGTTTATATCACTGATAAAGCGGTATAAGCGCTGTCCGTCGGACAAAATTCTCGTTATCTTCGGGAAGACCGGCGAAGGGACGGCGCGGTGCATTCACGGAGGCGCCGCGTTCGTGTGGCCGCTCTTTCA
>JAISWV010000392.1 GCA_031270755.1 Synergistaceae bacterium | reverse complement strand
TGCAGCGCGGAAAGAATTCTCACCCGCGTGGAATCTCCGAACACCTTGAACAAGTCCGCCAGGTCCATCAGCACTTCCTCGTCCGGCATTTTCGCGCGCACCTCGGCGACCACCTCTTCGTGGATGATGTTGCAGTCGCATCTGTCGGAATCGGGAGCTAGGCTTTTCATCAAATGTCCTCCTTATGATTGAATATATGCTCAACTATACAATCCATTTTGCTATCTGTCAAGTCCTTGTTTCGCGTTTGGAATGTCTATAGGTTTTTTTTGTAAACGTTAAAGTTTTAAAGACGCCGAGGTAAAACAGTTTCATGTTTGCGAAGCCATACATTTCTATTGACATTATTTTTTAGTCACTATATAATAATTTTCGGTGATGCTTATGGATGTCAGGAATGAGCTTATGGAAAAACTGTATAAGATGTTGAGCGTGCTATCCGATGAAATGAAAACGGCGCGGGATTACGGCATTGGGTTCAAGATATACCACGCGGAAGTGCATTTGCTTGAGACCATCTATAACCATGAAGGCGCCAATGCCAGCGAGTTGTCGAAAATCCTCGGCCTGACCAACGGCGCGATTTCTCAGGTGGCAAGAAAGCTGCTCGATAAGGCGCTGGTCGAAAATTATCAAATTCCCAAGAATAAAAAAGAGGTTTATTTCCGCCTGACTGATTTGGGATTGAAAACCCTTGAAGGTCATAGGGAGCATCACGCAAGAATCAACGCTACTTTTTTTGATTTCGTGGAGGATCAGGCCACCGAAAGGGACATACAGGCTATCATGAAATTTATGGATACGATTATAAGCGCATGTGAACCTGTCATTTCGCGAAAGGCATAGAGACGCGGCACTCAAATTTTTTTGGATTTATGTTTTAGCGGCTATAAAATAAAATAAATAATTTTCTCGCATAACCTTCGGCGCACAATGTATCCGAACATGAATCAGGGGTTTTTGTGAATAAGTTTGTTCGAACAAAAAAATCAAGGAGGGATAAGTATGACAATGGCAGAGGCGAAGAAAGGACAAATTTGCGCAATAAGGAAAATACGCGGCGAGGCGCGATTCCTGTCCCGCATCACCGCCATCGGCTTGACACCGGGCTGCCCCGTGGAAATACTACGGAGCGATAAACGCCAGCCCATCTTATTGTACAGCCGGGACACGATGATTGCCTTAAGCAGGCGCGAAGGAGAAAAAATCATGTTGGAGGCAGTCAAATGAGCTGCGAATACTGTGACGACGCAAAATTCAACAAAACTGGGTCCGGGCGCGCAAAAACGAACGCCCGCGTTATCGCCCTTTTGGGACAGCCCAATTCGGGGAAATCAACGCTGTTCAACACCCTCACCGGAGGCCATCAGCACGTGGGTAACTGGCCCGGCAAGACCGTCGAGAAAAAAGAGGGCGAGTTTCAACACAAAGGCAAGCGGTATATTGCCGCCGACCTGCCCGGAAGCTACTCCCTTTCCGCGGGCTCGGAAGAAGAAATAGTTACGCGCGATTACATTGCCGGGGGTGAAGCGGATGTGGTGTGCATTCTCGCGGACGCTTCGCAGTTGGAGCGAAGCCTCTATATGCTTGCCGACTTCGCGCCGCTCAACGTACCGGCGATACTCCTCCTCAACATGATGGACGTGGCGAAAGACAAGGGCATAACGGTCGACGCGAAACTGCTGGAAGAACGGCTCGGCATTCCGGCGCTTCCCTTTGTCGCGTCCAATCCGAAAGATTACGGCGCGTTTTACGCCGCCATCGAGAACGCCGGAAGGATGATCAAAACCCCGCCCGCGCTCCCGGATACGGCGGAAAAATCCGACGTGCTGGCGTCGGCGGACATCAAATTCAAATGGATAGAAAACCTCCTTGATGGCGCGGTGAAGAAAACGCAAGAAAGCGCCGCCGCCTTCTCTCGATTTGACCGTATCGCCACGAGCAGGGTCATGGGCAAGTTTCTTGCGATCGGCATCGGAATCGCGGGGCTTATCGCGGCAATGATACCCCTTTTCGCTATCGGCGGCGCCGCGACCCTGGCGCCTTCCCTGCTCGGCCCGCCTGCCGCCGCTTTTTTATTGGGCGTGGGGTTCTCTCCCTTTCTGACATCCCTCATTGTCGGCAGCGTGCTCAATACCTTTGTTTTCGCCATCGAAATGGCCGCTTTTGTATTCGGTATTACCTTTGTCTTCAGTTTTTTGGAAGACATCGGATATATGGCTCGGGCCTCCTTCGTGTTTGACAGCGTAATGAGCAAACTGGGATTACAGGGAAAGGCGATCATGCCGTTCTTTGTCAGCCTTGGCTGCACCATCGGCGGCGCCGCGGGAACGCGGATCATCGACACCTGGGGGCAGCGGACGCTTGCTATGGCGCTTATGTGGGCGGTTCCCTGCGCCGCGATTTTGTCCGTCGTTCCGGTATTGGCAAACATCTTTTTCGGCTCGGGAACGCTGTTTATCATGCTGGGTATTTTTGCTGTCATGGTGGTTCACATGATGATCACCGCCAAAGTTTTCGGGCGAAGCCTCGTTCCCGAAGAGGGACGAACCGGCATGATTATGGAACTGCCGCCTTATCACAAACCCAAATGGGGACTGCTCTTCAAAACAATGCTCCTGCGGTCGACGGACATATTTCTGCGAGCGTACAAGGTCGTTTTTATCATAACCATTGTTTTTTTCTGCCTTACCTGGACCGCGGACGGCAATGTGGAGAACAGTATCATTTATAAAGTCGGCCGTTTCATCGACCCGGTAAGCCGCTTTTTCGGCCTCGGCTGGCAGCTTTTTATGGCGTTCATCGCGGCGGCCTTTGCGAAAGAGGCGGTGTTGGGTGTTCTCAGCGCCCTCTATCTTGGAAGCGGCAATATATTTGAAACCGCCGTATCCAAAAGCACCGAAACGGCGGAAAACTTTGGCGCCGTCCTCGCCGAAGCCATCTCGAAACCCGAAGCTCTGGCGTTTCTCTTCGCCATGTCCTTCACTGTCCCCTGCGTAAACGCGATGGCTTCCACCTATTTGGAAAACCGCTCGATGAAATGGACGCTGAGAATCGCGGGGTACTATATGGTGACGGCGCTGTTCTTGTCATTGGTCGTATTCCGCGTATCCTCGCTGTTTTTTTGAGAGAGGCTGGTAAATTATGCTGGGGAAACTACTGGATTTGTTGGCGGAAGGAAAAACGCTTTCTCAATATGACCTTGCGGAACGTTTGAACGCGACGCCCCAGGCAATAGCGGCCAGTCTCGATTTTCTCAATCACGCCGGTTATCTGCGAAAAGTCTGCCCGGCGAAGATCTGCTGCGGCAAACAATGCGCCGCCTGCCCGTTCGTCAGCGCCGCGTTGGAGAATCCCCCCGCTCTTTGGGAAGCGGTGAGAATGAAAGAGGGGCGCGAGGCGGATTTCCATGCACCGCGCCCATATCCGCCGCTTGGAAAGGAGAAAAAATGGTAACCGTTCAAACCCTGTTCACTGACATTTTCGTCCTTGTAGATTTCCTCAACGGCAGGATCCGCCAGTAACCGTAGGGGCGGATACCATCCGCCCGCTGGACCTTGGCAAATGTTTTAGGTTGTGAGTATATATTCGGCGGCTTCATATCTATTTCGGTTTTTTTCTCGTAGAAATTTTTGCTTGACAAATCTCAAGGTACCTTTATAATTTTGTTTTACAAGGTACCTTGTGATTTGGTTCGTAAATTTTTTGAGGAGGAAGGACTATGAACGACCGGAACAGTGAATTGATGCACAGTATTGTGAAGCTGAGCAGGTTATTGGCCAGCCACCATTTCCACAGTTTCAGGCACTTTGGGCCATTCGCCAATCCCACGAGGGGACAGGGGCGAGTGCTTTCCATTCTGAAGCTGCAACCGGAAATCAGTCAAAAGGAGCTGGGTTATCTACTCGACATGCGAAACCAATCCCTTGGCGAGCTGCTGGCAAAATTGGAGCGAAGCGGCTACATCACCCGCACGGCGTCCGAAGAAGACCGCAGGACCGCCAACATCAAATTGACGCCGGAGGGATTGAAAGCCGCCGACGAATCCAATTCTCGAGAAAGCGGCGTCGACCTGCTGCTCGACTGTTTGAGCGAGGAAGAAAAAGCAAATTTGGACGATTATTTGCAACGCATCATATCGAAACTCGCGCAAGCTATGGAGGACGAAGGCCTCGAAGGCGGAAATCCTTTCTATGGCCTTCATGGGCATCATGAACATCATGGCCCTCATGGGCATCATGGATGTGAGTATGAGCACCACGGACCTCATGGCGGCCCTCGCGGGCATGGGAATAGGTTTTGCGACAGAGGTGATTCTGAGTGGGCTTTCGGAGTTTACCGGGCAGAACACAATTGGTTTTGAAATCAATGCCGATAACTTGAACAAAAACCGTGGGGTTTTGTTTTATACCTCACGGGGGGACCTGCCGCCTGACCCCCGCTTCGTGAAAATGGATTTTCGTCGGAAGGGAAGTATCGCCAATGATAACAGCCCGTATCGAAGATTACCTGAAGGAAATTTTTCTTCTCGAAAGCACTGGCCGAGACGTCACTGTCACCGATCTTGCCAAGCGTTTGGGAATTACCAAAGGAACCGTAACGGTTACGGTACAGAAGCTAGCGCGGGAAAAATTGCTGAATCATGAGCGTTATGGTTCTCTTCACCTCACTGTGGAGGGGCGGCGGAAGGGCCTTTTGGTTTATCGCCGGCATGAAGGGCTGCGTGTGTTTTTCCATGAACTTTTGGGCGTGGATAGAGAACGTTCCTCCGAAATGGCGTGCAACACGGAACATTATATGGACGCGGTAACAGGTGATAGACTTTACTCCATGCTCGATTTTTTCAGGCGCGCCAGAGCCGACAAAGAATCTTGGGTAGATGAACTTTTCAACGCGATGGAGGCGCGTGTCTTGCTGCCCAATCCTCTTTCCGTGCTGGAAGATGGACAAAAAGGCTTCGTTACACGTTTGACCGCCAATGAAAAACTGCGTAAACGTTTGCAAAACACGGGTTTTACGGCGGGCGCCGGCGTTACCTGCCTGGACGCGTCCCTGACGGGTTCTTTATGCGTCGCCCTGAATGGCAGAGAACTGACAATTCCCCGCAACGAGGCCACGGCAATCTGGCTGCGAATGGCATAGCGCGTTCGTGAACGTCCCCGACAATCGAGATGCGGGGGATATGGTTAGCCATGATGACATATTTGCTGAATATGCGGCGCGTTGAAAAGAGCCGTCAATTGCTTGGCGTTTTCTTCGAGCATCTTGGAAATGGTATGTCTGAACTCCTCGTCTACATAAATGTTTTAAGCTCCTTATAGGGGCGAAGTTTCAAGCCACCGCTTGAAGCGGCGGTCGTTGACTGAGTGTTCAAGATGCTTGAAGATATCGATCGAGTACTAAAATACAGGAGAGGTCGCCGGAATATCGAAAGAAGCGAAGATCATGAGCTTTGCAGCTGTGAGGAGGAGAGCGAATTGTAACTGACAAACAGCTTGATTCTATTATCGAAATGGTTATACAAATATTGTCTCGCGCGAAAGATCTGGAAGACGCGAAAAACGCTCTGCAGGCAATCAAGCGCGGAGGGAACGAAGATCGAGGATCCGAATATGAAGTGCGGCCGCCAGCTGAAAGCCGGTGGGTTTAGATTTGGCGAAACTGTTACAGGTTCTTCACCAGCTCCGCGACCCCGGGATAATCCGTCTTGCCAGAGCCCAGAAGAGGAAGCTTGGAGACGTATAGGATTTTTTTGGGGATGGAGACCTCCACGTAACCCCTCTCTTTCATGTACGCCGCCAGCTCTTCACGCTGAGCGTCCTGTTTTTCCGTGACAAGAACCAGCTGTTCGCCCTTGCGCTCGTCCTGCACGGACACCACCGCGTGCCGGGTCCTCGGCCACAAGCCTTCGACTTCTTCCTCCAGCGCCGTCAAGGATATCATCTCCCCGCCCACCTTGGCGAAGCGCTTGGCGCGCCCCTTGATGGTCATGAAGCCGTAGTCGTCCACGTGGATGATGTCGCCGGTGTCGTGCCATTTTTCTTGGGGCGGCTGCACGACGCCGGGTTTGTCGCTCTTGAGATACCCCAGCATCACGTTGGCCCCCCGGACGAAAAGACGCCCGCCCTCGCCGATGCCGGGGACGAGGTCCAGTCGGTACGTCATTCCGGGCATCATGCGCCCCACCGTGCCCACGCGAAACTGCAGAGCCGTGTTGGCCGAGACGATAGAGGTTTCGGTGGTGCCGTAGCCCTCGATGACGCGGATACCGAACTTCTCCCCCCAGAGCCGGCGGGTGCGGTCCCGCCGTGTCTCCGCCCCGGCGAAGGCGTAGCGGTCCCGGTAGAACTCGGAGGGGG
>JAISWV010000391.1 GCA_031270755.1 Synergistaceae bacterium | reverse complement strand
CTCTTATGCCCGTTGGCGGCAAAACATATTTCCAATCTGCAGACAATAAAACCCGACATTCAGGCGAGGAGGGTCTTTATGTCCTCGCCAATAACTCGTTGGGATCCGCCGTGTGTGGGCAGAGTGAAAATTTTTTAAATCTATTGATAATCAATCCCTGGCTCTGCCGAGGGTTGTGGTTTTGACGTTCTCGGTTGTGCTCGGCTGTATATTATGTGCCGAGTATGGCGGGGCGTAAAAGAAAAGCCCGATTTTATACGGGCTCAGATGCTCAATCAAGAGCTCAATTCAGAAAGGAAGGCTGAAGTTATGAAGAAAGTAGCGTTGGTTTTTGCTGTGGCGGTTTTTTTGGCGTGGAGTAGTGTCGCTTACGCGGCACCCGTAGGGCATGGAGGCGGGCAAGTTATCGTGGCGCCAGTAACCGTAGCGGAGCCTCCGCAGGCAGTGCTGGATGCGATAGGAGGGGTAGCACAGATTGGAATCGGCTCTCCACAATCTTCTATCACGTCGGAGCAGAAAGCGCAGGTAGGAATGAATTTTGGCGCGACGTCCAAGGTGGTGGTGTTCCCGACCATCCTAGCGACAGTTACGAGCGGCGGAACCGCGAAAATCGCTTTTCAGGTAAACACGACGAACCTGCTCGCGGGGCTTCAAGCATCCTCGGACGCGGAATTTGCCTCCACCGCGATTATTTTTGTTTTATGGCATGCGGATAAGGTAGGTTTTACAGAGTTTACGTATACCCCTTCTCAACCCGTAACGTCGTCTGCCTTGAAGGCAAAAGCGGGAGAGAAAACTTTCACGTTTGTAGATGCAAACGGAGATCCCGTGACGAAACTCGAAGCCGGTAAGGAAGTGTATCCTGTTTTTTCCGTTACCGATAATGATCCTGAGGACACCAACCCAGCTTCAGGGCAAATTGAGGTAGCCCCCACGGCTATAGTCAAAGACGGCGAGCTTGAAAAACCCGCTGGCGACGGTGGCGGCGGTGGTTGCGACGCTGGGTTCTCCGGCGGAGTTCTGCTGCTTTCGGCGGTTGGTTGGTTTCTTTTCAAAAAACGCGGCGCATAAACCGCGAAGTTTGCGGCAAGACACGACGCTAAACAGGCTGTGAACGGGTTGCACAGGTACTGGATTTCGGGGGTGTTGATTCTCCTTTGCTGGACACAGGTCGTTGCGGCTGAGACGGCAGCGAATCCAGGGTTTACGGGCTTGTGGGAGTACCCCACGGCGGAGATGCCCGGCGACGGCACAGGCCGGTTCGGGTACGCTTACGCTTCGCCCTATACCTTTTATTACGTGGATCTGGCGTGGCTGCCGTGGCTGGAGATCAACACCCGCCTGACAACCTTCGACAACGTTCATGTGACCGAGGTCAACGCAATCAACGTGGAAGGCCAGGGCCGGCGTTACATGGACAAGGCCATCGACCTCAAGGCGATGCTTTACCGGTCGCCCAAATGGTACGTCCCTTCGGTGGCTTTTGGCGTCACCGACGTGATGGGGACGGAACTGATGAAAGCCTGGTACGGCGTCGCGACGTGGCATTTCGACAGGTGGGCATTGTCGGCGGGCTACGGTACCGACAGGCTGAATGGCGTCTTCGGTGGAGTTTCTTGGAACGCGGCCGAGTGGCTGACCCTGAAAGCGGAGTACAGCCCTCTGGATTACTCGCAGGATCACGCGGGCGCGCACAAACCCCATCCAGACGCCGCGGAGGCGAAGTACAATCTGGGGGCCGTGGTGAAAGCCCCGTGGGGTATGGAGGGCGCCGTAAGCTGGCAGCGGGGCGAAGAGTTCGTTGTTTCCCTCTCTCAGCGTTTTGACCTGCAGGGAGATTCGTTTCTGGGTCTGGGGACGCGGGGGAGGTACGATGCTCCTGGGACGGCGCGTGTCGCCCAGTGGAGGGATGTCGATCCGGAAAAGCTGGGCGGGGACATATTGGACGCGCTTTCGCGGTACGTTCGGGTTAGGGATGTGGAGCTGGGCATCTCCCAGGGGAAGATTTTCGTGGCCTACGAAAACTACGGTCATTCCTCTCAGGCGGAGGCCATGGTACGGGTGTTGGTCGTGCTGGCTTCGCTCTCTCCGCATCTCGATTCCGTTTTCCTGATTCCGCGTTTGCGTGGCGTGCCGGTCGTACGCGCAGAATTTCCGGGAACGGTCCTTTTTGAAATCCGCGCACGGGATATGAAGGCAAAAGATCCCTTGCAAGAGGCGCGGTTTACGTGGGCAGACAAGGCAGACAAAAATTTTTCCGAAGAAAATTCCGGAGAAAAATCGGAAAAATGGCTTTTTTATCGCAGTGACCTGCAAAACCGTGCGAAACACGACCTCCGGGCGATGGTTGTCTACGAGCCGCGCATCGATCAGACACTGGACGACGATTATCAAAATCGCTGGAGCGTGGATTTCATTTACGAAAACCGATCCTCTCGATTTTCCCGGCTCAAGGGATGGGGCGCGTTTGCCGATGTTCGGGTTCCCTTTTACAACGACGTCGATATCTGGTGGGAGCCGGATATGACTGATGATATCCGTCTTCAGCAAGCGGTAATCGGATATTTGGCAAATTTAGCAAATTTGGCGGACAATAAGACAGGATTCTGGGCGATGGGCGAGGTTGGCTGGCTGGATGAAAACTGGTTCGGGCTCAACCTGTGGGGAAGGACTTACACGAAAGATGGCCGTTGGTGGGGAGGCGCGCGATTGAGCCTGGTACGTGACCGGGATCCTCAGTCTTTCGCCGGCCTGGCCGAAGGTCAGATCTTTATCGGAGGCGGAGGATACACCGACCTGGACGACAGCCCGTGGCGTTCGGCAGCGTGGCTGCAGGGAGGGTACAACTTTCCCGAGATCGGGCTGGACTTGCAGGTGGACTACGGGCGTTTTGCGGACACGGACGCGGGCGCGAAGCTATCGGCGACCCGCCGTTGGGACGCAGCCGCCGTGGGTTTCTGGATATCGCGAACCGACAACCTCACCCCCGGCAAAGACTTTACGAACGTGGGCGTTCGTCTGGAACTCCCGGCCGAGCGGTGGTTTGGAAGCTGGCTGGGGAAGCCGAGCGCTCATATTTGGGAGCAGGACGTTTCCCTGCTTTCTACTTGGCGGCTCGACGCGGGGCGGGAACCGGGAAGCCGATGGTCGCCCGAGCGCATTTTGTCGCAGCTGAGGCCCATTGAACTCAAGAAGAACGTGGAAAAGCTTTTGTGGGAGTACTGCGCTTTCGAGTCTTCCGAACCGGCCGGCCCTGCCGAAAAAATCGGGCAGCAAAGTTTGGTAGATTTTTTCGTGAAATAGCAAAGAAGCGGCGTTGATGAAAAAATAGAACCTGCCCTTGACGGGGTACTGATGTTTTGTTGCTCGGTAAAAGATGACCGTTCAAACCTTGGTATGGCATGTTTGGAAAGCGAGCCTTTGGTTTGAACAGGGGGTCTTTGGGGGCCGGGGAAGCCGCTTGAATGTTTGTCAGTAAAAGTTGGGAGCTGGAAATTTGTTTGTGTCTGTGCTTGTGAATCGTCTCTTACAAAAATTACAAAAAATATCCGCGGCGCTTTTATGCGGCTTTCTGATTCTTCTGTCGTTGCCGGCTGTTTCTTCAGCAGCTGCGGTTGCGCCTTCGGGCGCTCCAAGCGCGTCTGCCGCGGTTTCCGCACCCGCTGTCTCTCCCGCGCCGGCTATTGAAGCCGCCGCTCCGACCCCTGAAAGCGGGGTGTTGTCGCCCGCGGCCGGAGTCGGTGGAGCAGAGTCCGCTGAAGCCGAGGGAGAAGCCGTCAATCAGTATTTCGATCAAATGCTCGACACCCAAACGCTGGATACTGCGGCTACTTTACGGAGCAATCCCGTTGGGACGCTGCTTCGGCGTCTTCCCCGTTATGGGATGTCCTTTTTCCGCCGGCCCCCCTCGACTTACGCGCCGCTGGAGTCGGTGCCGGTGACGGCGGGTTATCTTTTGGGGCCGGACGACGAGCTCGTCATCACTCTATGGGGTATGGTGGAAGAGAGCTTCAACGTGACGGTCACCCGCGACGGTTTGGCAAACGTTCCCCATATCGGCTCGGTTCGTCTGGCGGGGTATTCCCTGGAAGAAGCCAAAAGAATCCTGCGGGGCGCTTTCGACCGGTATTTCACCGATTACCAAATAAACGTTTCCATGGGCAAACTGCGCTCCGTCACCGTCTACGTGACGGGCGACGTCCGCCAGCCCGGAGCTTATACCGTTTCGTCTTTCTCCACTCTCGTCAACGCTCTCCTGGTCTCGGGAGGCCCCTCCGACTCCGGCTCTCTGCGGCGCGTGGAACTGAAGCGCGGGGGCAAGACCATCGTGGTATTCGACATGTACGACCTTCTGCTGAGGGGCGATAAGACGAAAGACGTTCGCCTCTTGCCGGAAGACGTCATTTTTGTTCCGCCGGTGGGCCCGTTGGTGGGGCTTGCGGGGGAGATCCGGCGTCCCGGTGTCTACGAGCTGAAAGGCAAAACCCGCGTCCAAGACCTGCTCTACTTGGCCGGCGGTATTTCCGCCCAGACTTTCAAGGGGCGTATCCAATATTACAGGATTCAGGATCAGTATTACCGTACCGTCTTCGAGGGCAGCGTCGAGGGGCTGGCGGCTACTCTTCTATCGGATGGCGACGTTCTGCGCCTCTTCCCCGTGGTGGACATTCCGACTATCGTTAGGATCGGCGGGCCTGTGGCTCGCCCGGGGACCTACGGAGTCATCCCCGGCGTCACCCGGATAAGCGAGCTCATCGCCCAGGCGGGCGGTTTGCTGGCGACGGCCTCGAACCGGGCGGAGCTGACGCGTATCACCCCCACTCTCGGCGGCCCAGTGACGCGGCGCTTCGAAATCGACCTGTTGGCGGCCCTGAGAGGAGAACTGGAGAACGACCTCGTCCTAGAGCTTGACGATTATCTGTTGGTGCGTGTCATCCCGGAGTGGGAAGGCCAGAGGATGGTCCGAGTGATTGGCGAAGTTTCGCACCCCGGGACTTATGCCATGGTGAAGGGGGAGAGGTTGGCGGATCTTTTGCGGCGCTGCGGGGGGTTCACCTCCCGGGCCAGCGTGAAAGGGGCGGTTTTTACGCGCCGCCGGGTAGCGGCGGAGCAACGTAAAGAGCTCAATCGCGTGGCCGACCAGATGGAAAGGGACATGCTCGAAGCCGAAAGGGAGCTTGCGGCAACTCCCGCTTCTCAGGGGGCCTACGCCGAAGAAAGCAAACGCCGCCGTCAATTGATAGAAAACCTTCGGAGCGTGGATGTGCTGGGACGGGTCATCGTCAAGTTGGATGTGCCCGAGGCCCTTTCCGGGACGCCCTGGGATGTCGAATTGGAGGATGGCGACGCGCTTCGCGTTCCCCAAATCCCCTCGACCATCGAAGTGATGGGGGCCGTCTATGCCGCCTCGTCTCATGTCTACAATTCGCGCATGGGGATCGACGATTACGTCAACGCCGCGGGGGGTTACCTGCGCTCCGCCCACAAGCGGATGCTGTACCTTCTGAAGAGCGACGGCACGGTTGTCCGCCTCACCCGTGGCTCCAACATGCTGTCGAAGAAGAAATGGGCAGCTGCCAAGGGGTTTTCTGCCGTCGTGGAGCCCGGCGACACCATCGTCGCGCCGGTGAAGTACTCGAATCGTCAGTCTTTCGAGGCTTTTAAAGACGCCGTGGACATCATTTACAAAGTGGCGGTGGCGGTTGGGGTGATTATTAAATGAAATTGCAAAAAACTCTTCCGGTGTTTTTCTTTCTCCTCGTCTTTCTCATTTTTCCCCTCGTTGCGGGCACCGCTGGTCCGGAGGAAGCAGAAGGGAAAATAACGCGCTACGAGTACAAGCTCGTTCCGTTAGGCTCCCTGACGGCGCTGCAAAATGAGGGAAAGTCGGCGGCGAAAATGAAGGAGATCGGGAAGGCCCTCGATCGAGAGGGACGCGAAGGCTGGGAGATGGTCAATATATTTGCCGTGAGGACGACGTTTGACCCCAACGTGTTTTTTGTCGCTATGAAAAGACCTTTATCCGAGCCCGAGGGCAAAGAAACAAAAATTTCGACAAAAGGTGACGAACAGCCATGAAAAGCCAACAAGCTGTACACGATATTTCGGCAACTCCGATTTCATTTTACACCTCTTTCGATATCGTCCGGCGCCTGAGCCTGATGGCGGGACAGGCTGTTTTGGATGTGGCGATTTATTGGATCAGCCTCAGCTTTGTGGTGCATTTCTGGGGCCTGAGGACTTTCAATCTCTGGATGGAGAGAGAGATTTTCTTTTGCGGTGTACTTTTGATCTGTTTTTCCTTCAACTCCCTATATCAGTTCAAATCTTGGATGTTCTGGGATGAAATGCGCGAGGTCCTGAAATCGTCCTTGACGATGCTGCTGCTGATCGTGGTGTACCTTTTCGCGCTGAGGCTGCCGCTGTCACGCCTGCTGGTGTTCACCAGCATCGCGCTCTTCGTTCCGACCTGCCTGCTGGGGCGTTACTTTTTCCGCAGGGTGGCCGTCGCGGCAAATCTCCTGAGGACGCCTGTCCTGATCATCGGTGCGGGCAAAACCGGTGAACTCTACGCGAAAAAGGTGGCGGAACATCTCTTTATGGGCTGCAAGG
>JAISWV010000350.1 GCA_031270755.1 Synergistaceae bacterium | reverse complement strand
CCCAATTTTCGATATGGTCAGGATGATCGCCAGTATTACGCCGCCGTACATACAGGCCAGGTGCATGGTGTTCGTGTAGGCCACCGCGTTCATATAAGATCGAGGTCAAAATCAGGCATGGAAAAATTCGCCGGGCAGCGAAAGATAAAAAGGGATGTAATTTCTTGAAGTGATCTGTGTATCATCTGTTGTATCCCTCCTTCGCGTGAAACAACATAAAATATTGCGCCGTAATAATTTAGTCCAAATTTCTCAAAGGAATATCAAAAAAAATTATTTCATCGTTAACCCTCCTCCAATGAAAAATCCGGCACCGAAAAGGAAATCTCTTTCCTTTCAGTGCCGGATTCAGGTCAAAATCCCCACAGCTTATGGCTGTCCCTCTGACATAAACGGCATATTCTTAAAATTGTCATGAAGTATACATTGTTATAAATTTTTGTCAAGCATGTTCGGGCCCCCGGGCAGGGCATCGCACCTCGCACCTCGCATCGCATCGTCCTCGATTGGTTATTTACCTGCCCAACAACGGTTATCTGGTCGCGTTTTCATACGGAGACGAACAAGACGCTGCGATAAAGTTTTACGTCACGGCCTCCACCCTGAACCATGACGGGTTCAACACGAGTTCCGCGATTTACACCGCATCCAAGCCCGGCGCCGGTCGTTTCCGATGTGCCGGTTGTCCACGATGTTCCGTCCAACCGAAGGGAAGGGGGCTGCGCCGCGGGCGCGGGAAACCTGATGTTCGCGGTTTTATCCCTTGCCGTGATCCTCGTCCTTTCGAGGAAACGCGGTTGACGGCAATGTACCCCTTCGAATCATTGCCAACAAATTTTGCGGCGTGTTATACTTCGACAGCAGCCGGTTGCATTGGGTTTGATTTTGATTTGTTGGATTTGAAACGCGTTGAGTTTCATTACATATCGACTTCACTGCACAATCGATCGAGGAGGGACTTATGGTTATGAAAAGGTTCTGTTTGCTGTTGGTGTTCGTGTTGGCAGTCGCGCTCGTTGTTTTTTGCCCTGTGGCGGAGGCGGCCTCGAAGGCCCCGGCCGGGTACAAGGTGGTCATGATCGTGAAACAGAGCGATCCTTGGTTCGACGACATGACGCTGGGCATCGAGAAGCTGAAGTCCGAACAGGGCATCGACGCTTACGTGCTCACCCCTGAAAGCGGCGACCCCGCGCTCCAAATCGCCATCATGGAGGATTTGATCTCTCAAGGTGTGGACGCGATCTGCATCGTCCCCAACGACCCCCAGGCCATTCTCCCCACCGTCAAAAAAGCGCGGGACGCGGGTATCGTGGTGGTGACCCACGAGGCCCCGGGCATCGCCTCCGAGGTCAATCTGGACGTGGAGGCCTTCGTCAACGCCGAGTTCGGCGCTCTGATGGGGGAAGCCGTAGGCAAGGCGGCCGAGGGCAAGGGCGAGTACGCCGGCTTCGTGGGCGGCTTGACCATGGACACTCACATGGAGTGGTACAAAGCCGCGGTGGCCGCCATCAAACAAAAATACCCCGACATGGTGAACGTCTCCGAGGAGCCCTTTGAAGATAAAAACAGCATCGAGGTCGCCTACGACAAAACCGTCGAGCTCTTGAAGGCCTATCCCAACCTGAAGGCCATCTTCGACTGCTCGGCCCACGGCTCCGGCGTCGCCCAGGCCGTCAAAGACAAGGGGCGCGGGGACATCAAAGTGGTTTCCTTGGCCATTCCCTCCATGTCCGCCAGCTACATCAAAGACGGCTCCATGGTCCACGGCCAGGCGTGGCGGCCGGCCGACGCCGGTTACGCGACCTGCTACGCCGCCTACCTTTTGGCTTCGGGCACAGGGGTTTCCACCGGGGCGAACCTGAAGGCCACGGGCTACGAAAACGTCAAGGTGGAGGGCAATATCGCCTACGGTTACGCTCCGTTGGTCTTCACCGCCGACAACATCGACGATTTCAATTTTTAATTTTTTTTAAAAAAAGTTCTCGGAGCTGCCGGCCGTCAGTCGAGCTGAGGCGGCGGGCGCGGGGCGGACGAGCGTGGAGGGAGCGGATCGAAAATGTCGAACCTTGTGTTGCAGGCCAAGACGCTGAGCAAGAAATTTGTGGGCGTGCAGGCTCTGGACAAGGTGAGCCTCGACATCGAGGCGGGCACGATTCACTGCCTCGCTGGCGAAAACGGGAGCGGCAAATCCACCTTCGTCAAGACCATATCCGGCATCTACCAGCCCGACGAAGGCGAGATCGTCTTGAACGGCAGCGCCTACACGGCGCTCACCCCCGTACAGGCCATGAGGGAGGGAGTGCAGGTCATCTACCAGGACTTGTCCCTCTTCCCTCATATGAGTTTGGCGGAAAACATCGCGCTCAACCGGCTGCGACTGAGCGGCGGAAAAATCGTGGACTGGAAGGAGATTTGGCGCGTCGCCAGGGAACAAACCGAAAAAATCGGAGTCGACCTGGACCTGAACGCCACCGTCATGGAAACTTCCATGGCCGGACGGCAGATCGCCGCCATCTGCCGGGCCCTCTCTCAGGACGCCAAACTTTTGTTCATGGACGAGCCCACCGCCGCTCTCACCCGTCAAGAGGTGGACCGCCTTTTGAAGGTGGTGCAGGAGCTCAAAAACAACGGCCTGTCGGTGGTCTTCATCAGCCACAAGCTGGACGAGATTTTCAGGATCTCCGACAACATCACCATCTTCCGGGACGGCAAAAAAATCGGCGACTTCGAAAGCGCCCGGTTGGACGAAAAGTCGCTCGCTTATCACATGACGGGCCGGGACGTCCGCTACCCGCGTTACAAGCGCGGCCCCGGCGGGGACTCGCCCCTGTTCCAGGTCAAAGACTTGAATAAAGAGGGACATTACCGGGACGTCAGCTTCCGGATCCGCCGGGGGGATATCTTGGGCCTCATCGGCCTGCTGGGCTCGGGGCGCACGGAACTCGCCATGTCCCTGTTCGGACTCAACCCGCCGGACGAGGGCGTCGTCGTGTTCGAAGGGGAGACCGTACACATTTCCTCTCCGGTGGAGGCCAACCGCCTGGGTATCGCGCTGCTCCCGGAAGACCGGGGGGCTCAGGGGCTTTTCAAGGAGCGGGGCATTCGGGAAAACGTGACGTCCACGCTGTTGGATCGCCTCGCCTCCGGGTTACGGGCGCTGGATGTGCGAAAAGAGCGGGAGATCGCGGAAGAGGGCGTAAAAAAACTGCGTATCCGCGCCCCGGGTATCGAAACCCCCGTCGGGACCCTCTCTGGAGGCAACGCCCAAAAAGTGGTGGTGGCCAAGTGGAGCGCCGCGAACCCCAAGCTGTTCATCATGGACAGCCCCACGGTGGGCATCGATATCGGCTCCAAAGCCGAAATTTACGAAATGGTCCAGTCCTTCGCCCGCGACGGCATGGCGGTTCTCTTCATCACCGACGAGCTGGAAGAGCTGATGTGCAACTGCAACAGGGTGCTGGTCATGGCCAATCACCGAATCATAGCGGAGTTGGACGAGAACGACATGGCACAGCCCGGCGCGGAACGGCGCATAGCGGACCTCATCGGCGGCTCCGCAGGAAAAGGAAAATCCGGGAAAAAGGCGGAGGTGGGGGCATGAGCGGCGGGGAGAGGATCAAACATCGGCGCGTCAACGCCACGGAGGGAATTCTGGCCGGGATCATTCTGCTTTACTGTGTCATGGTCGCGGCGGTCAATCCCGCTTTCTTGAGCGTCGAAACCCTGTTCGACATCGTTCGCTCCTCATCCACCGCCGTTATCGTGGGCATGGGGCTGCTGTTGGTGATGCTTTCCGGAGGCA
>JAISWV010000315.1 GCA_031270755.1 Synergistaceae bacterium | reverse complement strand
GCGGGAACCCAGCGACCTCATGGCACCCGACGGACACCGCTTACTGCTGCTCCCTTCCGGGCCTGACAGGATTCACGGGCCTTCGCCGCATGAGACTGAGCCCCCGCATCGAGGGGCATCGAGTCGAAACGCAAGTCAGTATACAAGGAGAAGCTCTTTTTATCAAGCGCCTCAGGCCATAGCGCCACAGGCATGGAACACATGGGACACAGTGTTTTTTCAGTGTAGCTCAGTGCATTCACTCTGTTTTTTTGCCGCAAAATCATATAATATGCCCTCCACGAAAATAAAATTTGAACTTTGACATTGAGCTTGAACGTGAGGCTTGACTTTATTCTGAACTTTATATTCTGAAGGAGGTTTGTGAAGTGAAAAAAAAGGCTGCGGCGCAGGTAATGCGAGTGATAGTTGGTTTTCTTCTCGTTGCCGCTCTTTCGGTGACGCCGGCGGACGCAAAAATCGGAAAAGACAGCGTGGAAAGCGCGTGGTCCCGCATCGCGGCCGCCGCAGGCATGAAAATTATACCGATCACCTACGAAAAGGACGACGCCCCCAACGCCTGGGTCAAGTTTCAATCCTCGAACAACTTTTCCGTGCACGTAACCCAAGGACTGATGAGGGTGTTGAACTCTCCCGATGAAATCGCGGGCGTCCTGGGGCACGAAGTGGGACACGTCAAATGCGGGCACTACAACAAAAGCGTAAAGCGCAACGTGGGCTGGAGCGTCTTGAGCGCAATCTTGGGACGTGCCGGGGGCGCGGCCGAGGTCGCGGGCGCCGTGGGCATGAACTTGGCGGAAAGCGGCTTCAGCCGCGAACAGGAAGTGGAGGCCGACGACTACGGCATGGACTTGGCCGTCAAGGCCGGCTACAACCCCTGGGGACTCTACAACGCCATGAAGAGCTTCAAAGACAGCGGCTTCAAGACCGAGCCCAGCGGTTTCAACTCCCACCCGCCCACGGACCGCCGTTTGAAACACCTTCAAGACCGCGCGCAGAAAATCCAAAAAACACCCCGAGCAAAATAACGCAAACCTGATTTTGCGATTTTGGGCATGGTGTACAATTGATACAATTGAATTGAAGACCGACCAAGCAGGCGGAAATTGGACGAGCTTCCGCTATCTCAGAGGAGGAGTACTGTATGAGCAACAATTGGAAAAAGAACTTTAGCGCCACTGCCCTCAAGTCGAGGCCTTCGCCGGTACGCGAACTTCTCAAGGTAATCGGCCAGCCCGGGATGATTTCTTTCGCGGGGGGGATGCCCGCGCCCGAGGTCTTCCCTATCGAGCAATTCGCCGAAGGAGCGGAGCAGCTCAAAAGCAACGGCACGGTCCTTTTACAGTACGGCACCACCGAAGGATATAACCCTCTGCGTGAGTTTTTGGCCAAATGGACCGCTCCGCGCCTGGGACGCGAAGTTTCTTTGGATGAAATATTTCTCACCACCGGTTCGCAGCAGGCGCTGGATCTTTTTGCCTGGGCTATGCTCGACCCCGGCGACGTGGTGATTACGGAGGACCCGTCCTATATGGCCGCTCTCAACACCTTCGGCAACCACGGCGCGGAGTTTGCGTCCGTGCGCGTGGACGGCAAGGGCATGATCGTCGAAGAACTGCCCGCCTTGATCGAGAACCTCAAGAAAGCAGGCAAAAAGCCCAAATTCATCTATACAATCGTCAATTTCCAGAACCCCGCGGGTTCCACGATGTCCGTGGAACGCCGCCAAGAGCTGGCCGCCATAGCGGAACGATACGAGCTGACCGTTTTCGAGGACGACCCCTATGGGTACGTGCGCTTCGACGGAGAGCACCTGCCCTCCATCTTTTCTTTCGACAAGGCGGGGAACACCGTTTACGCAGGTTCTTTTTCGAAGATACTGTCCCCTGGGGTCCGTATTGGTTGGGTCAGCGGGGCCAAGGAGATCATTCGGCAGATGATCGTTTTCAAGCAGACGACGGACCTTTGTTCGAGCCCCATCACTCAGGTGCTCACCCATGAGTACTGCCGCAAGGGCTACCTGGACGCGCACCTCCCCAACATCATCGCCAACTACCGCGCCAAGCGCGACGCCATGGAAAAGAGCTTTCAGAAGCACCTGGCGCCTCTGGGGATCACTTGGGTGAAACCGGAGGGCGGGTTCTTTTTCTGGCTGAACACCGGCGCCATAGACAGCGACGAGCTGGCCAAGCGCGCGCTGGACAAGAAGGTCGCGATCCTCCCCGGCGCTCCTTTCTGCGTCGACCCCGAAGCGGGCATCCACTCCTCCCGAATCAACTACACTTACAGCAAGCCCGAGGTCATCGAAGAGGGAGTGAGCCGCCTCGCTCAAGCCATCGAGGAAATGAAGCTTCCGGCGAAATAGGGAAGAAAGCAGGGACGCAAGCAAGAAAACAAGTAACCGTTCGAACCTTGTATGACGCGTGCCTTGGCTTGGCGCGGTATACAGGGGGGAACGGTTACGTTTTTTTATCGTTTTGTCAGTCGAAAGAAACGGCGGTTTGGGGAATCTCCGTTTTCGGGATATCCGGCGTCGGCGACAGAAGCGCCACGGCCGGGCGGCTGTCGAGGACGCAAGTCAGTCCGAACACGACCAGGCAGACGATCCATTCCAGGTAGATCAAATGGGGGCCGATGCGCGTGGAGGGAACGTAGGTCCAGAGCGCCCAGACGATCAAAGAAGCCAAAATCGTCCAGAATCCGGCGGATTTTTTGCAGAGGCGCGGCGTGTAGAGGTTCGCCAGAATCAGAAGCGTGAACGAGGTGGTGATCGCCAGAGCCGAGGTGATGGTTCTCAAGATTCCAACCGCCCTCATCGCCAGGCCCAGGGAGCAGGCGCTCACCAGGAAGACCGCGAGGCGCGAGATCAAAAGTTCGGTATTCGGAGAGAACGTCTTGGCGGACATGCGTTTCCACACGTCCTGGATCAAGAGGGTGGAGCAGCCCATCAAAAGCCCCACGGCGGTGGAGACGTCGGCGGCCCAGAGTCCGGCCAGGAAAACGCCCCCCACCAGCGGGCCGATATTTGCCGCGATAGTGGGCAGGGCAAGAGCGGGATTGGCAAGGCCGGGAAACTTCGCCGCGGCCATGATTCCGAAAAGTGCGCACAGAAATCCCGCGGGCAGTGTCAAAATTCCGCCGATGATGAAGCCGTTACGCGCCGTCTTCTCGTCCTTCGCCGCCAGGGAAATTTGCACCACAGCCTGAGTTGTACAGGCCATCGTGGTCATGACGGCCATCCATCCCGCGAAGATCGCCACGCCGATGCCGCTTATAGGATCGAACCAAGTTCCCTCGGGGGGGAGAGCCTGAACGACGGCCTCGAACCCGCCGAAGCCGTTGAAGCCGGAGGCGAGGGCAGCGAACACCCCGATGTAGATGACGATGACGTTCACCACGTTGGTCAGCCCGCTGGCCCAGTAACCGCCGGTCAAGGTGATGCCGATGAAGACGATGGCGGAGGCGAGCATACCCGTGTTCATCGTGAAGATGTCGGGCAGCATGGAGGCCAAGATCGCCCCTCCCGCCACGTATTGGAGGGACGTGATGGTCATCATGATCAAAAGCTGTGCGACGACGCCGACCAAGCGGGCGTTGCTTCCAAAGGCCGCCCCCATCATCTCGGGGACCGTGCGCTGGGTCATGCGGCGATACTTGGCGGCCAAGACGAGACCCACGACGATGCCGCCCGTACCCCAGGCCCCGTTGTACCATCCCGCCGAAACACCGACACTATAGGCCTGCTCCGCCACTCCTACGGTGGAAGCGCCGCCCACAGCCAGCCCCGTGAGCATGACGGCGACCAATATCGTGGGCAGCTTCTGCCCCGCCAACAGGTAATTCAACACTTTACCGCCGCTGCCGCTTTTTTGGATCCGAGTGGCCTTCCAGGACAACAAACTCAGTACGATCACGTAGCCGATCAAAATCACCAATGGAACGTTCATTATACATTTTCTCTCCTTTTCATAATCAAATTGAGGTTTTTAACATGCAAAGGCTGACTGCAAAAACGGACACCCTCCCTTCCCAAGTCTTCCCGATTGCTCTGCAAACAAAAACCGGCACAAAAAAGAGGGCCTCCTCCGCGTCTGCGGGGAAGCCCTCAGTCTTTTTGAATTCGATCCGGTTCAACAGGCTAGCGTTGCACCGACCCTCATTCGACTGGGATCCCCGCATGTTGTAAACCAGTAATAAAAGTAAAAATACACCGCCGTAACTTTCATCAAAATCAACATACAGTTCACCTCCATCGACAACAATCTCAATCTCAACAGTGTGCAATACTAAAGCATATTATCGGCAAAGTCAAGTTCTTTTTTCCAAGTTCTTCTTCTCAAGTTATTCAAGCCAAATTATTCAAGTTATTCTTTCCGTGCCCTTTTTCTTGCGCCTTTCCGCCCGTCCTCCTTCCCCGCTCCTAACTCAATAATGGCAGGGAGGGGCGTAATAGTAAGGGTAAGGCCGATAATGAGGGCGATAGTAAGGAACCACTACCGGGGCCGGGACGTATACGGGCCTCGGGACGGGGTAATAAGGGACGTAATAGGGGGGCACATAATAACGGGGAGCATAATAATAAGGAGGACCGTATGCCCCGTGCCCACCAGCCACGGCAACTCCCGCCACGCTCAAAAATGCCAGTACCAACAATGCCAATACGATTTTTTTCATCCGAAACAACCTCCTCGACTGTTTGGAGAAGATTCCCCGGGAAAGGGGCATTCTTCTCTTCTTCCCGGTAAACAACCTCTTTCTTTGAAGTCTACTGCATTATACTACACGTTCTCCGCTTTTCCCCCTTTTACATTCGTTATGGCAAACGCTATGCTAAATGTTAGATACATTTCGTAAATAAATTCATTATAGGCAAAATGGCGATTGGGTCAATAAGTGGATTGTTTGCCTGTGTTGTCTGCCGCCGCTCAGGAGCCCGGGAAAACATGCGGCGTCGCAGAAGAGGAGACGGAATTTGAATTTTACGGCACCCGAAATCCGTGAAATGATGAGCAATCTGAATATCGACTGCAAGGGGTACTTGTTCCGTTTCGCCCTGGCAGTGCTGTCGATGGTCACGGTCTACTCCGCCGTGGACTTTTGGACGCTGCGAAATTGGGACACGAAGGAATCGCTGGTGGTTAAGGTCATGGACGTCGGCGAGGAGAAAATTCTTTCCCCTGAGGAAGAAGACGACGAACCTTTTCGGACCGTGGAGACCAAGCTCGCGATACAGGTTTTGACGGGAGAACAAAAAGGAGAAAATTTCTCGATCGCCGTGACCCAGATGGAGAACAACGGCATGGAATTGAAAAAAGGACGCCGATACATTCTCGTCGTCGACGTTTTCGACGACGGCTCCATGCAGTATTCGATAGCGGACGTTTTTCGCATCCCCTCGGTAATGGGCGTGGTCGTGTTTCTCTGCGGATGCTTGATCGCTTTTACCGGATTCGTGGGGGCGAAGGCTTTGCTCGGGCTGGGCTTCTCCATCGGCTGCCTCTTGTGGGGCTACATTCCCCTGGTCGCCAAGGGAGTGCCTCCCGTGCCTTTGGCCTTTCTTTGCGTATTGTTCATTTCCGTCGCCACCATCTTCTGCGTCGTCCGCCGGAAACAAGCCCGCGTGATAGTTCTGCTGGGGAGCATGGGCGGGGTCTCCGGGGCGTTTCTGCTGGGAGCCCTCATCGTGGAGCTCTGGCAGATATCCGGGCGGGCCGGGGAAAGCTCCTCCCTGTTGGTCACCACCATAGCGGGGATAAACATCAAGGGTATCCTCCTCTCGTCTATCGTCATCAGCGCCGTGGGCGCCGTGCTGGATGTGGGCATCTCGATAGCGGCCGCCATGTCGGAGCTCGTGGAGTACGATTCCGAGATTGCCTGGCTCAGCCTTTGGACCGCGGGCATACGGGTGGGTTCGGAGGTCTTGGGCAGCATGATCAACACGCTCATTCTGGCCTATATCGGGACGTCTTTGCCCATAGCGATACTCATCGGCAACGCGGGCGCGAATTTTTGGGGCCTCATGAACGACCCTTACGTGAGTCAGGAAATCCTTCAGAGCGTGGCGGGGACGTCGGGATTGCTTTTGACGATTCCCATAACGGCCACTTTTTTTGTACTGCGGGAAAAAGTTTTGAAAAAAAATTTTCGAGCGGAAACGGATAACAAAGATGACGCCGTGCGTGAAAATTCCTCCGTACCCTGAGAAGGCGAAGCGGCCCCCGAATTCCCGAAACGTGAAAGCGGTTGTCGACATCGGCAGCAACTCGATCAAACTGCGCGTCGCCCGCAAGAAAGGGTCGTCGGTGTACACCGTGTTCGATACCACCGAGGTCGTTCGCTTGGGGAAAGGGTTGGAGTCCGGACTTCTCGACGAGGACACGATAGAGCATGGGGTCGACGTGGTGGGGAAGTTGGTGGGTTTGGCGGAAGAGATGGGGACCAGACCTCGTTTGGTGGGGACCATGGCATTGCGCGCCGCGCGAAACGCGGAAGATTTCGTTCACCGGGTGCGCCAACGGACCGGCATCGCGGTGGAGATTCTCTCCGGCGAAGAAGAGGCCCGCCTGTCCTGGTTGGGAGCGATCCACGGCTTGGACTTGGGCAAAAAACGGAAAAACGTGGCGGTTTTCGACACCGGAGGCGGCAGCACGGAATTTGTGCTGGGCTCCGGTTCCCGCATCGTGAAGTCCACCAGCGTTCCCGTGGGCGCGGTACGGCTGACCGAAAATTTTTTTGACTCGGACCCCGTGAAGCCGGGGGCGGTGGAGTCGGCGCGGGAATATATCCGAGGTCTGTTTGCCGCGGAGGGGTTGTTTCGTCAGAAACTTTCCCCTTGCGTTATCGGCTTGGGCGGAGGTGTGGCCGCTATCGCCTCCGTCAAGCTGGGGCTCTCGTCGTTTATTCCCGAAGCGCTCAACGGAGCTCTTCTGACGAAAGACGACGTGGAAGAACAAGTGGAGCGCTACGCGGGCGTTTCGCTGGACGAGCGCATGAAGATCGCGGGCCTGCCCCCCAAACGGGCGGATATCGTCCTCGGCAGCGCGTGTATCGTCCAGTGCGCCCTGGAAGCCCTGAAGGTCGATTCCTTTCAAGTCAGCATCAACGGCCTTCGCCACGGCCTTTTGGTCGAAATGTTCGGAGACGGGACACTTACGCCAACTAAACGAGTATTCAGGGCTTGAACGGATATCTTTACAACTGCCGCTTTTAGTTGCCGCCTTGGAGTTTGCGCGACGCGCCTGGAACGTCGGTGGCGATCCAGACGTCGCCGTCGTCTTCCCGAAGAGATGCTTGCAGTCGGGCATACTGCCAATCTTCGTTCAGCGTCCAGAATATCGGCTTGATGCCTTGTTTCCTCAAGCGCGACAGTTTTTGCGTGTCCGCCATCGTCCAGATCAGGGACACCCAGTCGCACGACGCGTGTGCGCACTGCTCCGGAAGCATGTCGGTTTCATCGTGAAAAATCAGACCTGTCTGAACCGATGGATGCTTTTCCTTCAGTTCTTTCATCAATGGATGATTGAAGGATTCCACCATAAAACGATCCTCAGGGTAGCGCTCCAATTCTTTCATCACGGCGTCGGCCAGGTTGGGATAGATGTTACCGGGGTTTTTCAGCTCGACGCAAAGAAAGCTCTTTCCATCGACGAGCTTCAAAAGCGCGGAGAAGAGCATCACGCTCTCCCCCGCGAAACGCGGCGCAAATGAACTGCCGCAGTCGAAGCATTTCAATTCATCATAGGTGAGATCGCCCACGGATCCGTCGCCGTAGGAAACACGCCCCAACGCGATGTCGTGCATGACGATGACTCGCCCGTCTTTCGACATTTGGACGTCGCACTCCAAACCGTCGGCAAGCCCGGAAAATTCCCCATGAAGTACCGATTCAAACGCCGCGCGCGTATTTTCGGGTGAGTTCTTCGCCCAGCCCCTGTGAGCTATTTCGTGGACAATCATGGCAAAACTCCCTTTTACTCCGGCTATTGTTCGTCGATCAACTCTTGAACTTTTTGAGCCGCCGATTCCACAATAGACTGAGGTGAAATCGACGTATCCCTCATAGCTTTTTTGAATTCTTCCTGCATGATGACGGACATTTCACGGTAACCTTTCCGCATGGGGCGGGTGTTGGCGTGTTCCAGCTGACGATACGCGACCTCGTACTGGGGATACTGCCCGTAAAGTTTTTGAATGCGATCCGATTTCACGGCGGAATACGTCGCGGGCATGTAACCGGACGCTTCGCTGAAAGCCGCCGCATTTTTGGTATTGGTCAGGTACTTGATGAAAGCCGCCGCCGCTTTTTTATTGCCCGCAGGCGCTTTGGCCAAAATGACAAGGCACGCGCCGCCGGTGGGTACCCCACGTTTTTTCCCCTCTGGAAGGAAGGCCGTCCCAAGCTCGAATTTCCCCTTCGACGCGTTCAATAGGCCGCTCAAGCTTGCGGTCGAGAGCTGCCCCATGGCCACCTTGCCACTCGCCAGGTCACTGTTGACGACATCCCATGCGTTGTAATCCTGACCGACCGGGGCTTTCATAATACCCTCCCTGACCATATCCTGCCAGAATTGAACAATCGCGACCCCTTCCGGGCTGTTGAAAGTGACTTGGCTTTCGTCAGGGTTGAAAATTGTCCCTCC
>JAISWV010000277.1 GCA_031270755.1 Synergistaceae bacterium | reverse complement strand
GATAAAAAGCCTAAAGTTTAGAATAGCTAAAAACAGGTAATCTGCTATGGTTAGCGGTGTCCAGCGTCACAGTTCAAATCTCATTTATAGACGAGGGGGTAGAAGTTATGAAAAAGATTTCCGTTTGTATTTTGGTGTTTTGCGCGGTTTTAATGGCCGGTTTGGGAGGTGCTGACGAAAAAGCCGAAAAAGAAGGGAGCATCTTCCGGGTGACGCAGGTCATCATGCCGAAATGGGACCCGGCGGTGGGCTCCGATTACGCTTCCGGCACGGTTTTGATCAACGTCTACGACAGCTTGGTCTTCCCGACTCCGGACGGCGGAGTCAAGCCCTGGGTGGCCGAGAGCTGGAAGATTTCCGAGGACGGGTTGACCTGGGACTTCAAAATCCGTCAAGGCATCACCTTTCACAGCGGCAACAAACTGACCGCCCGGGATGTGGCCTATTCCATGAAGCGGCTGCTGGAGATCGGGGAGGGTTTCGCTTTCCTCTTCTACTCTTACGTGGACTCCGTGGAAGCGGTGGACGACACCACCGTGCGTCTGAACTGTAAAGTCCCCTACGGTCCTTTGCTGAACAGCCTGGTTCGTTTTTACATCCTGGACCAGAAGCTGCTGGAGGCCCATTATGCCTCGGCGGGCGACTATGGAGACAAGGGCGACTATGGCAAAGCCTACCTTTTGGAGCACGACGCCGGTTCCGGCCCCTACGCTGTCGACAGCGTCAGCACCAACATCTCGGTGGGAGGCGGTATTTACAAAAATTACTGGGCCGGCTTCGAAAAAGACGTGCCGGAAAAGTTTTTGATTTACGCCTCCAACGAGGCCGTCAGGGTCAAGACCATGATGAGCCGTCAGGAGCTGGAGTGCGCCGACCATTATCAAACCACGGAGAACATCCAGTCGATGCTGGACTCCGACAGCACCCTCAAGCTGGCCTTCAACTACGCGGGCAGCGGCATCAACTTCTGGCTGAATAACCAGAAAGCGCCGGTGGACGACCCAAAGGTACGGGAGGCCCTGGGATACCTGGTGGATTACACAACCCTGTGCACGAAGATTCTCCCGGACTCCGTCCAGAAAAAGAGCATCGTTCCCTCCAACTCCCTGGGTTACGAGCCCGTGTTCGACCTTTCCCTGAACTTGGAAAAGGCAAAGAAAGCCCTCTCCGAGTCCAAGTACGCGGCGGCCATCGCCGACCACCCCATCGAGCTGGTCTGGAACTCGGAGTCCGCCGACCGGGAAAAGGTCGCTTTGATGATCCAGGCTTTGGCCTCTCAAATAGGGCTGAAGGTCTCCATTGTGGAGCTGCCTTGGTCCACCATCGTGTCCAACTCCGCCAAAGTGGACACGTCTCCCATGACGACCCTGGTGTCCATCACGCCGGTCACCTCCGACTCGGCCTCTCAGTTCGTCTCGCAGCTGCGCTCCAAAGCCACCGGCACGTGGGAGAACATGAACTGGGTCAACGATCCGGTCCTGGACGCCATGATCGACAAGGCACTGGCCCTGGTGAACATCGACGCCCGCGCCGCCGCCTACAAGGAAATTCAGAGGTACTGCGCCCAGCGGTTCACCTTCATTCCTCTCACGGAAACGCCAGAGCGCTTGGTGTACCAGTCCTCTTACGTGGAAATGGCGCCGAAAATCGGACTGCAAGGGTTCTCGCTTTACCTCAGGGATATTAAAGTCTACCCTGACCGTAAAAAATAAAAGGGATTCTCAAGGGCCTTGGGCCCTTGAGCGGGGTTTGGGGCGGAGCCCCAAGATTTCCTTGATTGAGAGGGGTAAAAGCCTTGCCGTCACTGTTCATAACCGTTTTGAAAAGATTGGGCTGGGCGCTGGTGGTGCTGGTTGGCCTGTCCATGCTGATATTTTCTTTGATGCGCGTGATTCCAGGCGATCCGGCCCGCCTGGCTCTGGGGCCCAGCGCCCCGGAAGAGGTGGTGGAAAGGTATCGGGAGCGTATGCACTACAACGAGCCCCTGCCGGTCCAATATTATTACTGGCTCAAAGACGTGACGCAAGGAGACTTTGGGGTTTCCACCGTGACGAAACGGGGAGTGCTCCAAGACCTCCGTGAATTCCTGCCCGCCACGCTGGAGTTGGTGATATGGGCGGGGATCCCTCCCATATTTTTCGCCCTGCTTTTGGGCGTGTTGGGGGCGATGTACAAAAACCGATGGCCGGACTACCTGATACGCTTTTGCAGTTACATCATTATCGCCACGCCGACGTTCGTGTGGGCTGTTCTCTTTTTACTGATCTTCGGCTACTGGGTGCCGATCCTGCCCTCCATCGGCGGACGGCTGACTATGGGATTTCAGGTCCCGCCGGTCACGGGGCTGATGGTGCTGGACGCGCTGATGGCCGGACAGCCGGCGGCGGCGTGGGACGCGTTTACCCACCTGCTTTTGCCGGCTCTGGCCCTTTCCCTGGGGCACACCATGCAGGAGGCGCGCTTGACCCGTTCCTACATGCTGGAGAACGAGGGCAAAGACTACATCACGATGATGACCTCCCAAGGAGTGCCGCGCAAGGTCATCAACCGCAAGTACCTGTTGAAACCCTCGATCATCCCCACCGTCTCCATCATGGGCTTGGACATCGCCGCGATTTTCGGAAACGCGTTTTTGGTGGAGACGATCTTCAACTGGCCGGGCATGTCCCGCTACGCCATGAGCGCCATTTTGGGCAAGGACATCAATGCCGTTTGCGGCGTGGTTTTGGTTTTGGGCGTCATCTTCATCGCGACCAATTTAGTGGTGGACGTGGTGGTGATGGTTCTCGACCCCCGTATGCGCCAATCCCGTTCCAAATAGAAAAGTGAAAAGGGGGAGCAGCCCGCATGACGCTTTTGAAAGAGCCTTTAAAGAACTCTTTGAAAAAAAGCTGGCTGAAGTATTCAGAGAGCAAAATCACGGTGTTGGGCCTGGTCATCGTTGTAGGTTTCGCCTTGCTGGCTTGTGTGGGGGAGCACGTCGTTCCCTATCCTGAGCACATCGGCTCCTTCGTGGATTTCGCCAACGCGAGCCGGCCCCCCAACCTCCGGCACCCATTCGGCACCGACCTGATAGGGCGGGACATTTTGAGCCGCATTGTGGGGTCGTTCCGCAACACGCTGCTGATGGGGGTGATCGTGCTCTGTATTTCCGCGCCGGTGGGTTTTATCGTGGGAGTCGTCGCCGGATACAACAAGGGAAAGTTGATCGATACCGTTTTGATGCGGCTCACCGACATTTTTTTGGCGCTTCCTCCCCTGGTGCTGGCCTTGGCCATCGCGTCCGTCCTGCAGCCGAACATGATCAACTCAATGCTGGCCATCACGGTCATGTGGTGGCCCTGGTATGCCCGTTTGTCTTACGGAGTGGCCTCGTCTCTGCGGACCGAGAACTACATCGTCTACGCGGAACTGACGGGGGCCGGAATGTTTCACATCCTTTTCAGGGAAATTCTGCCAAACTGCCTCTCGTCGCTGCTGACGAAGATGACTTTGGACATGGGCTATGTGATCATCATGGGAGCCACCCTGAGCTACGCCGGGCTCGGCGAGCAGGCCCCTAAGCCGGCCCTGGGCAGCATGATTTCCCAGGGGGTCAAGTACATGCCGGCCCAATGGTGGTTCACCGTTTTTCCAGCCATAGCCATCATCGTCATCATTTTGGGCTTCAATCTCTTTGGCGACGGCATCAGCAACATGTTGGGGGCGGATGAAAGTTGACGAAGGGCGAAGAAAATAAAAAAGAGATCTTATTGGAGGTCAGGAACCTTTCCGTTTCCTTCGACGTGTACGGAAAGGTGAGCCATGTATTGGACGGCATCTCCTTTCGAGTCGGCAAAGGGGAGCGGGTCGGCCTGGTGGGGGAATCCGGCTGCGGCAAGACCACGATGCTGAAGGCGATTCTCAGGGTTTTGCCCAGAAACGCCCTTGTGGGCGGCGGGGGAATTTTTTTCGAGGGACGAAACGTTTTCGAAATGCCGGACGCCGAACTGGACGTCATGCGCCGCAGGGGGGCGGGGATGATTTTTCAGGACCCCTCCAGCGCCCTGAACCCCGTTTTCAGCGTGGAGTCGCAGTTTTTGACCGCTCTTCAGTACTCCAATCCCAAGGGCACGCCGAGAAAGAAGCTCTACTCCCTGGCCATCGAGGCCCTGAACAACGTGGTGCTTCCCGACCCGGAGCGGATCATGAAGAGCTTCCCCTATCAGCTCTCCGGGGGCATGAAGCAGCGGGTGTGCATCGCGATCACCATCGCGGCGGGCCGTAGGCTGATGCTGGCCGACGAGCCCGGCACGTCTCTGGACGTGACGATTCAAGACCAAATCCTGCGCTTGATCAACAATCTGGCGGAGGACAAAAAGTTGTCGGTCATCATGGTTTCCCACTCCCTGGGCGTCATTCGGGAGTCCACCAGCTACGTCAACATCATGTACGCCGGGACGGTGGTGGAAAGCGGAGCCACCGAAGACGTTTTCAAAAAACCCAGGCACCCCTACACCGTGGCCCTGATGGCCTGCGTTCCCAAGCTGACGGGGGACAGCCTCGCCAAGGGCATTCCGGGCCGGATCCCGGACTATACGCAGCCTCCCGGGGGTTGCCGTTTCGCCCCCCGCTGCCCCCAGGCGGAGGGCGTTTGCCGCGAACAAAAACCGCCGCACCTGGAGGTCGTTTCTGGCCACCGCGCCAGCTGCCATTTCGTGAGACGGGGCGAATAAAAAATGACGGGAAAAATACTTGAAATCAAGCGTTTGAAAAAATATTTCCCTTTGAAGAACCGTCTTGTGGTGAAGGCCATCGACGGCGTGGACTTGGAGCTGTACGAGGGAGAGACCCTGGGACTGGTGGGAGAGTCCGGCTCCGGCAAGAGCACCATCGCCTACATGCTGGTGGGGATGTACGAGGCCACGGAGGGCGACATCGTCTACAAGGGAGAAAACCTCACTCAAGCCGGCATTTACCGCACCTTGCGGCAAAAGAGGGAGATTCAGATCGTCTTTCAGGACCCTGGATCTTCCCTAAACCCCAAGCGGACCGTGCGCAAGAGCCTGATGGTGCCGTTGGCCGTCCACGACAAGGGGCTTTCGAGAGAACAGGCGTACAGAAGGGCCGAAGAACTGTTGGAAGAAGTGGGGCTTCCAGGGGAATTCGCGGACAAGTACCCCCATACCCTGGGAGGCGGAGAGCGTCAGTTGATCTCCGTGGCCCGGGCTTTGGCCTCGCGCCCGTCTCTGCTGGTTCTCGACGAGCCGACCTCGGCCTTGGACGTTTCGATTCAAGCCAAGGTCATCGGGAAGCTGGTGGAGCTTCAACGCGAACGAAACCTTTCCTACCTTTTCATCACCCATGATCTGAGCCTCATGCGCAACGTGGCCGACCGGGTGGCGATTTTGTACCTGGGCCGGATGTGCGAGCAGGCGCGGACCTCGGAGTTTTTCGAAAAACCCCGGCACCCTTACACCCAGATGCTGCTTTCCTCGATCCCCGTCGCCACGGCCGAAGAAGAGATGCTGAAGCCCGCGAAGATCCTCTCCTCCGGTGAAATTCCGAGCCCTGTCAACGTGCCTATGGGATGCTCCTTTCACCTGCGCTGCCGGGAAAAGATGCCGATTTGCCGAGAGGCGCGTCCCCAAATGCGGGAGATTGCCCCCGGGCATTCGGTCTGCTGTCACCTGTACGAACAATAGCTCATGAGATTCACTAGAGAACATAGAGGGGATTTTTATGTACTCATTTGAAGACCTGAAGCGACTGCGGTTTTACCGGCACTTCGGGAATATTTCTTCCATCCCCCGCGGCAGCGGCGGCGAAAAGGCGGTGAGCGACTACCTCCTTCGCTTTGCCGAAGAACTGGGGCTCGATTGCCGTCAAGACGAGGCCCTCAACGTGATCATCAAAAAGAAAGCGGCGCCGGGGTATGAAAAAGAGCCCGCGGTCGTTTTGCAGGCTCACATGGACATGGTCTGCGAGAAGACCGCGGACAGCGGCCACGACTTTACGAAAGACCCCATCGTCCCCCTGGAGAAAGACGGATACCTCACCGCCGACGGAACGACCCTCGGCGCGGACAACGGAGTGGGGGTAGCCTGCATCATGGCGATTCTCGAAGACGAGACCCTGAAGCATCCGGCTCTGGAGGCCGTGATCACCACAAACGAGGAAGTCGGCATGGAGGGCATGTCGCAACTGGACGCGTCCGCAATCGAGGGCACTCGGATGATCAACCTGGATTCCGAGCGGGAGGGAACGTTCTCCACTTCCTGCGCGGGAGGGGCGAGGATTCAGATGACCCTGCCCATCGCGCGCTCTCTTGTCCCCATGAATGCGCTCCCCTGCGCTCTGCGGGTACAGGGCCTTACTGGCGGCCATTCCGGCGTGGACATCGGCAAGAACCGGGCAAACGCCATCGTATTGCTGGGGAGAGCGATTGCACTGCTCCAGCGTAAAATCGGCCTGCATGTCGAGAATTTGTCCGGCGGCGGCAAACTGAACGCGATTCCCAGAGAAGCCGCCGCTCTTTTGTGGCTCGAAGAAAGCCAAGCGCGGCGCGCCATGTCGGAAACCGAAAACATCGGGAAAATCTTCGAGATGGAATACAAAGTGTCAGAACCCGCTTTGACGCTGGACTTGATGCTGAACCTGGAGGACCTCGATCGCAAAGAGGCCGTGTTTCGAGGTGAAGCCCTCACGCGGCAATCGTTGAGGAACGTGTTGGCCGCGATTTCCTTGCTGCCCTGCGGCGTGTTGGGTTTCAGTCAATATCTGCAAGGGGAGGTGGACTCTTCCTGCAATTTGGGGATTGTGGAAACGGCGGAGGAGGCGGCCGTTTTTTCTCTGATGGCGCGAAGCAACACCAACTCCAAGATGGACGACATCGTAGCTCGAACGGAGCATTTGGGAAACGTCCTTCAGGCGGAGGTCAAGATTTCGAACAGCTACCCGGCCTGGGAGTTTCGCGGCCGTTCCCCCCTGCGGGAGATTTGCGTGCGAGAGTTCACCGCCCTCTACGGCAAGCCCCCCAAACTGGCCTCCATCCACGGCGGCCTGGAGTGTGCCCTCATGACTTTGAAAAAACCAGACATGGACATGATCTCCCTTGGGCCCACCATTCTGGATGCTCATACGCCCAACGAGCGAGTGGAGATCGCGTCGTCGATCCATATGTGGGAATTGATTGTGAGGATACTGTATTCATATAGAAAGTAACTGGCCATGATCAGAGATCACAACGAGCAATGAAAATTTTTAGGGTGTGATGTTATCCTTACGGCCTCAAACATTTACAATGAAGAGCATCCCTTTCCCGCTTAGACGAAAAAAGCCGGGCAACGGTTACCCGGCTCAACTGTAGTATTCCATTTTGTCGTGGATGACCACCAGCGAGTTGAAGTCCTCGATTTGGGGACGAGGCACGATCACCGGCTCCCGCACATGTTCGTAGTTCACGTTGACGCGCCTCATGACGGCGCCTCGTTCCTTATGCCTGACGTATCCTTCCGTGTGAACGATGGTGTTGGTCGTGACGATTCGCATCTTTCGCCGCCTCCTCCGGTTTGTATCTCAGCTCTTATTGTATATCAATTTACCCGACTGTAAAGAGTTTTCGTATCCGAACCGAGCAGCCCCGCGTCTTGCGAGTCACGCCAGCTTACGTTTCCATTTCGTGCCTTGGGGCGTGTCCTCCAGTACGATTCCCCGCGCGAGCAGGTCGTCTCGGATTTTGTCGGAAAAGGCGAAGTCTCTGGCCTTACGCGCCGCGTCGCGCTCTTCGATCAGGCGTTCGACCTCGTCGGCTTCGGAGTCATCGCTCTTTTCGATCCCTATGACTCCCAGAATGTCGTCGAGCTGCCGTAACTCGTCCTCGGCCGCCTGAAAGAAGCCGGCGGGGAGACGCTCTTGTTTGAGCCAGGTATTCACCAGCTTCACAATTTCAAAAAGCACACCCACGGCCGCCGCAGTGTTGAAGTCGTCGTCCATCGCCTCGTAAAAACGCGCGTCCAGTCTTTTGAGTTCTTCGATGAAGGAAGTAATGTCTCCCTCTCCCACCCGGTTGTCCCGGGCGTGCAAAAGGTCGGACCAGCAATTGCGCAGCCGCGTAACGCCGCCCATCGCCTGCTCCAGCCCCTCCGGGGCGAAGTTGATCGGCGAGCGATAGTGGGCGCTCAACATGAAAAGGCGGATCGCCAGGGGTGGGTACTTCTCCCGGGCCGCTCGGACGGTCATGAAGTTGCCCAGGGATTTCGACATCTTCTCTTTGTCGATCAAAAGGAAGCCGTTGTGCAGCCAATATTTGACAAAAGGCTTGCCCGTCGCCGCCTCCGATTGGGCCACCTCGTTTTCGTGGTGAGGAAAGGTCAGGTCCACTCCTCCCGAGTGGATATCGATGGTCTCGCCCAGATATTTGGACGACATGGCGCTGCACTCGATGTGCCAGCCGGGCCGTCCTTTGCCCCAGGGGCTATCCCACGAGGGCTCGCCGGGCTTTTCCGCCTTCCACAGGGCGAAGTCCAGCGGGTCGCGCTTGACCTCACCGACTTCCACGCGGGCGCCGGCGTTCAGTTCGTCGATGCTCTGTTTGGAGAGCTTGCCGTAGGGCGCGTAACTCCTCACGTCGAAGTAGACGTCGCCGTCCCTCGATGGAGTTTTGACCTGGTAGGCGTGCCCTTTGCTCATGATTTTTTCGATCATGCCGATGATTTCCGGCATATGCTCCGTGGCTCGGGGAGCCGCCGTGGCCCGACGGATTCCCAGCGCGTCGGCGTCCCGATAGTACTCCTCGATAAACCGCTCCGCCAGTTGTGCGACCGTAATGCCCTCGGAGTTGGCGCGATTGATCATCTTGTCGTCGATATCCGTAAAGTTCTGAACGAACGTCACCTTGTAACCGACGTGTTCCAAGTACCGCCGCAATACGTCGAAAACAATGAAGGGGCGCGCGTTGCCGATATGAAAATAATCGTACACCGTAGGGCCGCAACTGTAGAAGGAAACACACCCGCCGCGAACCGGTATGAACTCCTCCCTTTCTCTCGTCAGATCGTTGTACAGCACAAGACTCAAAACAATGCACCTCCTAAATAGGCCATCGCCTTTCTGTATTCTAACACGTCGTCCCAGCGGCTCGGCCATCTTCGCCTCACTCAGATCGTATCACCGTAATCGCGAAAGATGAAAAAGTTGTTGAAATTGGAAAGTAGTTATGTTAGATTGTTTTTAGGCGAACCGGATTTTCCTACGGATAATCAAAAAAGCACGCCTTTTAAAAACTCAACAACTCC
>JAISWV010000250.1 GCA_031270755.1 Synergistaceae bacterium | reverse complement strand
CATCACGTCCAGATTCTTGCGCTCCAGTTTTGCCCGGGCGTTTGCAGCGAGGTCGTCGGTCTCCGCCGCAAATCCGATCAAAAGCTGGCCGGGGCTTTTCCGAGCTCCCACCTCTGCGGCGATGTCCGGATTTTGCACCAAAGAGAGAGAAAACACCTCTTCTTGCCCTGCTTCTTTCGTATTTCGCTTGAGTTTGTGCCCTGCTTTTTCCTTCGCGCGGTAGTCTCCCACAGCGGCGGCCTTGACGATACAATCCGCCCATTGCAGGTTCTCCATGACGGCGTCGCGCATCTCAAGCGTCGAGACGACGCTGTGAATCTCCAGCCCGTGAACGCTGCACGCGGGCGAGACCGGCCCCAGAACCACTCGGACCTCCGCTCCGCGATACCACGCCGTTCGGGCCATTGCCAATCCCATTTTGCCGGTGGATGGATTCGAGATGAAGCGCACGGGATCCAAGTATTCCCGGGTAGGGCCGGCTGTGACAAGAATATGCTTTCCCGACAAGTCGCGCCGAGGCGAAAGGGCGTAGGCAATTTCCTCTAAAATCAAATCGGTGTCCGGCAGCCTTCCCTTGCCCTCGTAGCCGCAGGCCAGCAGGCCGAACTCGGGATCTACCACCCGTATGCCCCGTTGGGCCAAGGTCTTCAAGTTTTTCTGCGTGGCGGGATTTTCGAACATGTGGGCGTTCATCGCCGGAAAAAGCACCACCGGCGCTTGTGTGGCCAGGAGGGCCGCCTCCACGACGCAGCCGGCTCGTCCTTGCGCGATGCCGAACGCGGTGTTGGCGGAACAGGGGGCCACCACGGCCACCTCGGCCCATTCGGCCAAACGGATGTGGGGGATCTTGAACCCTCGGGAGGAGGCGAGAAAATCCCTCTGAAGCCAAATTCGGCGGTGGGACAGCGTCGAAAGGGCCAAGGGGCTCACCAATGTCTCCGCCGCCTCGGTCATGGCAATTTCCACCTCGCACTCCAGTTTTCTCAGGCGGCTTACGAGATCGGGAATTTTATAGGCGGCAATGCCTCCCGTGATGCATAAAAAGATCTTTCGAGCACGTTTCCAGGTCAACATGGCATTAAAAAATCAAAAAAATTCACACGCCCACGGATTCGACGGGTCCGAAATTCGAGGCGTCGGAGCGATCCGAGGCGCTGGAGCGGTTCGAGGAGTTGGAATAACGCGGGGAACCGGTATGCGGGGAATTGGAATGAGAAGAACTGGAACGGCTGGAACGGGAGGGTGTCTTTTCGAGTTCCTCGACCCAATCCTTGGGAAGCGTTCCTTGTTCGATCTCCAAGAGAGCGGCCGAAAGATATTTTTCGTTCGCCGGCAGGGCGTCGATCACCGTTTTCTTTTCGCTCAACCAACGTGCCCTGGCCGCCACCAATGCCGTAATCTCATATTTGTTGTCCGTACCGCACTTGTTTTCGAGGGCATCGATATCGTAGAACTTCAAACTTTCTTACCTGCCTTTCGCAATCTTTACGTTTGTGCTTCTTTTCCATAGCGCGTGATGATGCGGCGCAGTTCCTCCGAGGCGCGTTCCATAACCTCGTTGAAGACGACGTGATCGTATTCTTTCGCTTGCTCCATCTCCTTTTTCGCCACTTCGAGCCTCCGCCCGATCTTCTCCTCGGACTCCGTCTTGCGTTTGCGCAGGCGTTCCTCCAGGACCTCCAGCGAGGGCGGTAAAATAAAAATAAGAACGCTCCCCGGAAGAAGCGCTCGGATCTGCTGTGCGCCCTGGACGTCGATTTCCAGCAGCACGTCCCGTCCCGACTCCAGCTCGCGCAGGATATCTTCCCTCAGGGTACCGTAATGCTCCCCGTGTACAACGGCGTGCTCCAGAAACAATCCCCCCGCGATCTTCTCCTCGAACTCTTTCCTCGTGATGAAATGATAATCCACCCCGTCGCGCTCGCCGTCCCGCGGTTTTCTCGTGGTGCAGGAAATGGAGTAAGTCAGATTTTCGACGTCCGAGAGAGCTTGCGCCCTCAGCGTTCCTTTGCCCACCCCACTGGGTCCGGCAAGTACGAAAAGCCTTCCTCTACGCTTTTGTTCACTCACGCGCAACCCTCGATTCCGCTAAAATAAATAAAAAAATCTCCGGCTTTATATGATACGGTATTACCGGCAAATATAGCAAGCGTTGTCTTTTTCTGTCTTTTTCCGAAAACTTGCGATAGAATAATTTTGTTATTTTGTGTGTCCATGTTGAGATGTCGTTGGTCGCGGTTGATCCCGCAGGATCGGCCATGTTCTATACCGGAGGTTTGATTTTTTGAATCCCAAGACGAAAATGAAGGCGTTGAACTTACCGAACACGATCAGTCTCGTGCGCGTTTTTCTCGTTCCGCTGGTGTTGTTGTTTCTTTCTTTGAGGATCAGCACGCCGCTGCCCTATGTGCCCGATATGGGAGAAGGCAGCCCCACGTGGGGAGATTTTCTGGCCGGGGGGGTTTTCATCGTCGCGGCGATAACGGACTCCCTGGACGGGTATATTGCGCGCAAGCAGAAGCTGGTGACGACTTTGGGCAAGTTTATCGACCCCCTTGCGGACAAGGTGCTGGTCATCGCGGCGATGGTGGCGTTGGTGGAGCTGCAGCGTATCCCCGCGTGGATCGTGGTGGTGATCATCACGCGAGAGTTCGTGGTGACGGGGCTGCGCCTGGTGGCATCCGCCGAGGGGGTCGTCATTGCCGCCTCCCGTGGAGGCAAGGTCAAAACGGTTTTCCAGATCGTGGCCGTCACCCTCCTCATCTTGAAACTGCCGGGAGGCATGGGGTTGATGTGGGTGGCGATGTTCCTCACCGTTTGGTCGGGGATGGAGTACCTCATCGGCGGCGCGAAGATGTTGATCGACGAGAAATGAAGCGTTCGAATACAAACCCGAAATCATTTCGGACCGGTAAGAAATTTTTTTTCTTTATTTTAAGGAGGAAACTCGGTGAAGCTCAAAACATTCGGCCCTAAAGACGTGGAAAACAAAAAAGTGCTGGTGCGCGTCGATTTCAACGTCCCGTTCAAAGGCGGAAAAGTTCAGGACGACGCCAGTATTCGCGCACACGCGTCCACCATCGCCAAGCTGGTGAACGCCGAGGCAAAGGCGGCCTTGGTTTCCCACTTCGGCCGCCCCAAAGGGAAACCTGTTCCCGAGATGTCCTTGGGGCAGATTGCGGCCGACGTGGAAAAAGCGTACGGCAAAAAGGTCCGTTTCGTCGACGACTGCGTGGGGGAGAAGGTGCAGAGGGCTCTGGACGATTTGGCGAAAGGGGAGCTGCTTCTGCTGGAGAACGTTCGTTTTTACGAGGAAGAGCAGAAAAACGACGCCGGATTCGCCGCCCGATTGGGGAAGCCCTTCGACGCCTTCGTCATGGACGCTTTCAGCGCGTCCCACAGGGCCGACGCGTCCACCAGCGGGATCATGTCCGTGCTGCCGTCCTTCGCGGGAGACGTCCTTGTCAAAGAAGGCGAGATGCTGGGAGCCGTCAGCGAGTCCCCCGTGAAACCCTACGTTCTCATTCTGGGAGGAGCCAAGGTCTCCGACAAAATCGACGTGGTGGGAAATTTGTTGGACAAGGCCACGACGATCCTCATCGGCGGGGGAATGGCCTACACCTTTTTGAAGGCCCAGGGATACGCCATCGGGAAATCCTTGTGCGAGGGGGATCGATTGGACTTCGCCCGGACGGTCCTGGAAAAAGCGAAAGACAAAGGGGTCAAAATTCTCCTTCCCGCGGACAGCGTCGCCGCCGACGGCTTGGAGGCGACGGAAACGGCTGTCGTGGACAGCGACGCCATGCCGGAGGGCAAAATGGGGCTCGATATCGGTCCCAAAACGGCAAAGCTCTTCGCGGAGGCATTGACCGGGGCAAAGTCCATTCTATGGAACGGGCCTATGGGGGTGTTCGAGAACGAGCTCTTCGCCGCGGGCACGATCGCGGTAGGGGAGGGCGTCGCAAAAGCCACGGCCGCGGGAGCGACCTCCGTCGTCGGGGGAGGGGACACGGCCTCCGCCGTCCGGCAATTCGGCTTCGAGGATAAAGTGTCCTACGTCTCCACAGGAGGCGGAGCGAGCCTGGAATATTGCGAAGGCAAAAAACTGCCGGGAATGGCCCCTCTGGAAGTCAAATAAAGGACTCCCCGGGAGCCGGGCGTTTTCACCAGCTCCGCCCCCCGAATTAAATATGGGGGGTTCAGGGGGGCCAGCGAGGACTCCCAGGAGCCGAGCGAGCTCCGCCTCCCTGAGCTTTAAATTCGAAAGGAGTTTAACCCAATGAAAAAGATGAAAAAAATTTACCTTTACGGCAACTGGAAAATGAACATGAACTGTGAGGAAACGGAGGGATTTTACAAAGACTTCGGCGGGCAGGTTAACGGCGACCCTGCGCTTCTTGCCGCGATGGAAGGAGCTCTCGAGGTCGCGGTCTTTCCGCCCTTCACCTCTCTGGCGGCCGCCAGTGGGGCCTCGAAGAATCTCGATAAAAAAGCCGTCCCGTTTCTAGGGGGGCAGAACGCCTACTTCGAGCCCAAGGGAGCTTTCACCGGCGAGGTCTCCATCCCCATGCTGAAAAATTTAGGCTGCACCCATATCATTGTGG
>JAISWV010000024.1 GCA_031270755.1 Synergistaceae bacterium | reverse complement strand
CGAGCCCACTACGGGACTTTTCTACACGGACGTGCGCAAGCTGCTGGAGATAGTCCACCGCATCGTGGACCAGGGCAACACGGTGGTGTTCATCGAGCACAACCTGGACGTGCTATTGTCCGCCGACTACATCGTCGACCTGGGGCCCGAGGGCGGGGAGGGCGGCGGCAGGGTCGTGGCCGAGGGCACCCCGGAGAAGGTGGCGGCCTCGAAAAAAGGGTACACGTCGAAGTACCTGAAGTCCTATATGAAAGAGCTGGGGTAAGCGTTCGTAACCATAAAGAAGGAGTGTGACCCATGGACGCAGTGAAGAAAACGACAGAACGTTACACGTACGGCGACTACTGCACGTGGGACGACGGGTTGCGATGGGAGCTCATCGACGGAGAGGCCTTTTGCATGTCCCCGAGCCCGAAAACGTCGCATCAGATTCTTCTGGTGGCTTTGACTTGGCAGCTGGGCAATTATTTCCAAGGGAAGGACTGCCAGGTTTTGACGGCCCCGCTGGACGTGATGCTGCCACGGGGCGGCGAAGCGGAAAAGGAGATCGACACGGTGGTGCAGCCGGACGTCATGATCCTCTGCGACAAAGCCAAATTGCAGGACAACGGCATCAAAGGAGCGCCCGACGTCGTTTTTGAGATCCTGTCCCCTTCCACGGCGCAGCGGGATCTCCTCGACAAGCTGTACCTGTACGAGAGGGCAGGCGTAAGGGAATATCTGATCGTCGATCCCGACAACCGCACCGTAACGGCCTACCGGAGGGACGAAAATCGAGGCGAAAATCCTTCGTCTTTGATTTTTTCGAAAAGGGCGATTTACAGAACCGCCGACGTTCTGGAGTTCGAAACTTTCGAAGACCTGAAGATCCCAATGGATTCCATATTCGAGAAAGAGTACTTCCCTCCCGCCTCCAGTGGCTGATAAAATGGCGAACTCCGCCTCCCCTGAGCTTCAATCTTTTTCGACCGCTCCAATAAAGTTCGCCACGGCCTCTTCCGTCGTGGCCCAGGAGGTTACGATCCGGATAGCGGAGCGTTCTCCGTCCATTTTTTTCCAGACGTAAAAAGCCCAGTCTTTTTGAAGTTCCTCGATCAGAGAGTGGGGCAGAATCGGAAAAATCTGGTTGGAGGGGGAATCCGTCAAAAACTCGAAGCCGGTTTTTTTCAGTGCGGCGGCGATGGCCTGCGCCGAGGCATTGGCGTGCCGCGCCAGGTGGAAAAAAAGGTCGTCTCGGAAAAGCTCCTCGAACTGAACGCCCAAAATTCTTCCCTTGGCCAAGAGCCCTCCTTTCTGTTTGATGTGATAACGAAAATCCGGCTTCAGCACGTCGTTGCACAAAATCATGGCCTCGCCGATCATGGCCCCGTTTTTGGTTCCTCCGATGTAAAAGGCGTCGGCCAGGCGGCACAAGTCCGCCAAGGTCACGTCGTTGCCCTCCGACATCAGAGCCGAACCCATGCGCGCGCCGTCGACGTAGAGAAAAAGCCCCTTCCTCCGGCATAAGGAACTGAGCTTTTCCAGCTCCGCCAGGTTGTAGACCGGTCCGATTTCCGTGGTGTTGGAGATTTTCACCAATCGAGGCTTGACCATATGCTCGTCCGGATGAAGTTCCAGAACCTCCTCGATGCGCTCCGGCAGCAGCTTGCCGTCCGCCGTGGGAACGGTGAGGATTTTGTGCCCGGTGGCCTCGATGGCGCCCGTTTCGTGGACGAAAATATGGGACGTTTCCGCGGCCACCACGGCCTCATGAGGCCTCAGGAACGCGGAGATGGCCGTGAGGTTCGCCTGAGTTCCCCCGCAGAGGAAATGAATGTCCGCCTTGCCGGCAAACTCCCCCAACCGCTTGCCGATGCTCCGCCTCGCGTTCTCCGAGTGGCGATCGAGGCCGTAGCCCTCGTCCTGCTCCATGTTCGTGTCGGCGATGGCCTGCAAAATCCGCGGATGCGCCGTTTCGGCGTAGTCATTCTTAAAGCTGTACAAAACTCATTCCTCCCCTCGATAGTTAGCGAGTACGGCCACGACGTCGTTTTCCGGCTTGTCGGCGGCGTCTTCATATGCGGACTACAGTCGGTCCAAGTCCAGGACGCAGGCCGCCGCGAGCTTTGCCCTCTCGAAGAGCGAGGAGACCACGGCGTATTCGCGGTCGGAATGGTTCCACTGCCCTTTCGCGCCCATTTGGTCGATGGTTGGGACTCCCATTTTGACGGAGTAAGAGGAATCAGATCCCCCGCCCGAAACCACAGCGGATGGCGTCTCGAAACCCAAGCACTCCGAAACGCGGCGGACGAGGTCGAAAAGCCTCTCGTTTCCCGGGGTGCGGGACATCGGCGGAATGCCGGCCCCCCGGACGCAGGTCGTTATCGTACCCTCCACGTAGGTATGGGCAGCAATTTCCTCGATTTTTTTGTCCACGTAATCCAGCTGCTCCGGTTCCATCACGCGAACATCTATCCCGATTTCGGCGTGATCCGGGACGGCGTTGCGGGCAACTCCGCCTTTGACGGTGCCCACGTTGAACGTGATTCCCTTGTCGTAGTCCGTCAGGGCTTGAATGGCGATGATCTTATGCGCGATCTCCAAAATGGCGCTGCGCCCTTTTTCGGGCTCCCGTCCGGCGTGAACGGAGACGCCTTTGACCGTCATGTCGTAGGAGGTCGTCCCCTTGCGGCCCACCACCAGCGCGTTGCTGACGTCGCCCGTCTCGAAGTTGAAGGCCGCGCACGCGCCTTTGCTCTGCTCTTCGAACACGCGGGGCATATCGGATTTCGGATGTCCCGTTTCCTCGTCCCCCGCCAGGACAACACAGATACGGCGGTCGGAATATCCCGCTTCCATCAGCGCCTTCGCCGCGTACAGCTGAATGACCACCCCCGCCTTCATGTCCAGGACTCCGGGGCCGTAGGCTTTTCCGTCCTCGATTTTGAACGGTCGCTCGCTCACCGTTCCGTGGGGAAACACCGTGTCGAAATGTCCCAAAAAACACACGTGGGGTTTTTCCGTCTGAACGCCAAACTCCGCCACGAGCCCGTTTCCAGCCTGAGCGAACTCCACGAGGCGCGACCGCGCACCGAGAGATTCCGCCGTTTCCTTCAAGAACGCCGCCACTTTATCGACGTCCTCCTTGTGCAGGCTGCCGCTTTCCATGTTGACCAGCGTCTCCCACGACGCAAGCATTTCGTTCCGCCGCGAGTCGATGAACTGAAATACTTTCTCCCGCATTACACCCATAGGACAATTCCTCCATATCATGTTCATAATCATGTTCATATCGTTTCATTCGTTAGGAGCGGGCCGGTCAGATCGCTCCGCCGTTCCAGAGGTCTTGGACCGTGACGAAGCGGTAGCCGCGGGCGCGAAGTTCCGATACGATGGCGGGCAGAGCCTCCACGGTGGCGGGAACGCCCGAGTGCATCAAAACGATGGAGCCGGGCCGGACCCCTCTCAAAACGTCGGCGATGATTTTGTGCGCCGGCCTGCCGGTGTAGTCGGCGGTGTTGACGCTCCAAAGCCCCATGCGCATCTTCATACGGCGCAGGGCGTAGAAGATCTTCAAGTTGAAACCCCCGCCCGGAGGGCGCAAGAAACGGGGAGTCCGTATCGCCAGGTTGTTCATGACCTCGTTGCAGCGCTCCGCCTCGCGCATGATTTTTTCCACCCACAAGGTGGTGAGCTGCGGATGAGTGTAGCTATGGTTCTCGATTTCGTGCCCCTCGGCCGCGATGGATTTTGTGATGGGGCCGTAGCGCTCGGCGAACTTCCCCACCAAAAAAAACGTCCCCGGTACGTCCAGACGCCTCAGCGCCGCCAGCAGCTCGGGCATGCCTCTATCCCGGGGCCCGTCGTCGAAGGTCAAGGCCACCTCTTTGACGAAGGGGTTTCCCGACGCTATGCCCCACCGCGCCCTTTCGTCGCTCAGGGGGCCCCATTCGACACATAAGAAAAGAACCAAAAGCGCGGCCAGCAAATTACGTTCCAGGCCGCGAAGGCGCCGTCCGTTTCGGTACATATACTTCCTGACCCTTATCAACGGATTTTATTCCCCTTTTTTTCACGACGGTATATAACGTATAAAATACTATAATGGGTATTCAGCATCTGCGCTAGGGGAGGACGTCTATGTTGAAAGATACGAGGCCGGATTGGGACACCTATTTCATTGCTATCGCTATGATGGCCGCGACAAGAAGCACTTGTCTCCGCCGTCAGGTAGGAGCGGTGATCACCCGTGACCGCCAGATCGTCAGCACGGGGTACAACGGCGCGCCGTCAAGAACGGCTCATTGTCTGGACATCGGGTGTTTACGCGAGATGTTGAG
>JAISWV010000163.1 GCA_031270755.1 Synergistaceae bacterium | reverse complement strand
ATGTTTTCTTCTAAAACGGACGGCGAGAAGTTATAGCACCAAGCGTCGCGCTGAGTTTTTAGACCATTCGAATAAAACGGCGCGAAGATGGTCTTTTCATTGCTCTTATCGTCCTTGTCACCAAGCGGTATGAACGAACTGAATGCGTCGTTTCTCTGAGTGAGCCAGTCTCCGTGAGAATTGGGCTGTATTTGCGTCCACCCTGCCTGATGGCTGAAAATGTCCCCGCTTTTGGCGACTATGGATAGCTTTTCCTCCCTGCTGAGGTAATCCCCGATGTCGCGGTAATGGATAGCGGCATTGCCTGATTTCTCAGGATTTTTGATGAGCAGTGTGACCGCTATCGGAGTTCTGCTGCCTGAACCAAAAATCTTTCCGCCCTCCTTACGCGATAATTCACCGCTAGTGCGTTGATTTCCCCGCAAATTAAACACATAAATAGAACTGAACTCGCCTTGCAGGCACTTCCTAAATCCGTCCATCGCATTGCCGTCAAGCCATCCGGCATTGGATACAAAGGCAATTATTCCTCCGTTATCATTGTCCAGCCTGTCGGAAGCCCAGCGAAACGCCTTGATGTACGAGTCGTAAAGGGAGTTTTTGTTCGTGGCGTCAGTTCCCGCCGCGTACGTCGCCGCAATCCGGCGTTCCAGCTTCGGGTACGTCTGGTTCTGCGCGTTGTCGTTGGCAGACCTCTGCCCGACCGAATACGGCGGGTTGCCGATGATGACGCGGATCGGAGCGTTCTTCTGCGCAATGACGCGATCCGAGTTTTTCGCCAGCATCTCGGAAAAAAGAATTTTTCCGTCGTCGCTTTCGCCCAACTGGAAGGTATCGGTCAGGCAGATGCCGTCGAAGGCTCTGTATTCGGCTTCTTCTCCGTTCTCGCTCATGATGCCGTGGTAGGCGTTCTCTATGTTGATCGACGCGATGTAATATGCCAGAAGCACGATTTCGTTGGCGTGAAGTTCCCGCTCATATTTACTTGAGAGGCTGGATTTGCCGATAAGCCCGCTTTGGATCATGCGTGCTATGAATGTGCCGGTGCCTGTGAACGGGTCGAGAACGTGGACGTTCTCGTCTGACAGGCTGCGGCCAAACTCCATTTTCAGCACCGCTTCGACGGATCGGTTGATAAAATCCACTATCTCGACCGGGGTGTAGACAATCCCGAGTTTCTCGACTGTCTTAGGAAAAGCGGTCTTGAAAAATTTGTCGTAAAGCTCGACGATGACCTTTTGACGACCTTCCACATTATCAATGCCGGACACCCTGAGCTTGACCGACTCGTAGAATCGCGTCAGCACCAGAGTGTCCTTTTCCAACGCCTGTTCCTCCAGAAGATCAACCATGTGCTGCAGCGCCTTGGACACCGGGTTATTCTGGACGAACGAATAATTTTCAAAGAGGGCTTCAAAAACGGGTTTGGTGATCATATGCTGGGAGAGCATTTCAACCGCCTCGTTCCGCTCAACCGAGGGGTTGATGTTCTTCCTGAGGCCGGTCAGAAAGTCGTTAAAAGCGAGCCCGTGTTTTCCTCCCGCGTCAATCAGGCGGCCGATACGCTCAATATAGCCCTGCGCGATTTTCGCCACATCGCGTGCCCACTGTTCCCAATAACGCTTGTTGCCGACCTTTTGCACCATGCGCGCGTAAATAGCGTTTTGCAGTTCCTGAATATCCGGCAGACGCAGAGTCAATTGTTTGGGCTGACCGGGCTTATTTGAGGCTCCGTCGCCGAAATTATCGCCTCTTTGCGTTCCATCGCCCCCATGATTCCCGTTTTCATCATAAGGGTCGCCAATCGTTCCGACAATGACCGTGCCGCCGCCTATGGGCTTGTTCTTATTCAGCTCCAATTTGTTGACCATCGCATTGAATCTGTCGTCATGAGCGCGAAGCGCGTTCAATACAGTCCAGACAACCTTGTAACGCTCATTTTCGTTCAGCGCTTCGTCTGCCGGGATATCGGAGGGGATGACTATCGGGATGATGATATAGCCGTATTGTTTACCGGGAGCAGTACGCATAACCCGGCCGACCGACTGCACCACGTCCACTTGTGAGTTGCGGGAGGAGAGGAACATCACAGCGTCTAGGCTCGGCACGTCCACTCCCTCCGACAAGCACCTCACATTTGTCAGAATCCGGCATTCGTTGCCATCTGCGGGAGTGGATTTCAGCCATGCTAGTTTCGAGTCGCGCGTTCCAGCGCCCATCGTGCCGTCGATGTGGTCAGAAGCGACGGCAACAAGCTCTTCCCGTTCGTCTGGGGCCAGGCTGTTGTAGTAGTCGTCCTTGTGTTCGTTAAAAATGGAGGTGATCTTCTTTGACGCCTTGATGCTCTGGCAAAACGCCACTGCCTTGCGCATTGGGGACGGGTCTGATGCCTTGATGAGATCCGCGTCGACCAGCATTTTCTTGGATAAGGCGTTGATACAGCCGATAAGTTTGCTGGCGTCGTCGGTGTCTATCTGCTTTGTCTTATCGGCAATGGCGTTTTGCAGCGCCTCCGGTATCTGACGCTCGTTCATCGTCAATACCAAAACTTTATAGTCCGACAGCAGCTTTTTATCCACAGCTTCCCCAAAGCCAATGCGGTAAACCTCCGCTCCGTACATCTCCTCGTCGTCCATCGAACATAAATAGGCGTCGGCTTCTCTCGCTTTTTCCTTGCTGTTTTCATTGTACAGCCTCGGGGTGGCCGTCATGTAGAGACGCTTTTTCGCTCTGATAAAACCGTTGTCGTGAACCTTTACAAACGAGGAATCCTCCTCGTCCTTCAAGGTAACTCCCGTCGTCCTGTGCGCCTCGTCGCAGATGATCAAGTCAAACTCAAATTTAAGCTCCCGCTGTACCCTGGAGATAACCTCGATGGACTGATATGTCGAAAAAACGACGCGCAAGCCCGTTTTATGCGTTGTCCCGGCAATGCCAAACTGCCTCGAAATATCAGGGACGTAGGTTGAAGCCGGTAGTGCCAAGTCCTCCACTCGGAAGCCGTCGTTCTCCGAGGCTCCGTTTTTTATCTTCCGCTTGCTTACCTCTGGGTCTGAACAGATGCAGATAGGGAATATCGGTTTTTCAGCTTCCGCGGCCCATTCCTGCAACGTCTGGCCCAAAAGGGCGATTGACGGTACGAGGAAGAGGACAAGCCCGCAGCCGCCTGTCTCGTTCTCGGCAATCTTGAGTGCGGTGAAAGTTTTGCCAGTGCCGCAAGCCATGATGAGCTTGCCCCGGTTATGAGCCTGAAAGTGCTCATGGAACCTATTCACCGCTTCCTTTTGATGCTCGAACAGGCGTTTTTTGCCAGCCCTCGCCTCAGCGCCGTAAAGCCCCTTCTCTAAGAGTGCCCAATCCACTGGGGCGTCTTGAAGATTTGTGAGGCTGATACGTTTGACCGGAGGGTTCTGGTTGAGGATGGCGTTTTCCGCTTCGCCGTTCCACTTGTTAGTGGTAGATATCCACAAGCGCAGAGAGAATGAAACCGTCCGCGCTGACTCGTCGGCGAACGTCCTGCTGGATGTGGCAAGGAAGCTGTCGACCGACGCTTTGTCGATGTATGACGAATCGTCCCAGCACTTGCACTGGACAGCCCAAAAATCGCCCTCGACCGTTTCACAGACCAAATCAATTCCGACATCTTTGCCGCTGATGTCATGACGGAACGGAAACTCGTTCCAAAGCCAGGCGTGCTTGAACTTGCCCGCATAGACCGGGTAAGTCCACAAGAACGCCTGCATCAGACGCTCGAAACGCGCGCCCTCGTCCCGCTTCGAATATGAATAGGAGCGGTATTGTTTCAATACATCGTCGAAATTGTTTATGAGCGTTTCGGTCATCGTTCCCACTTCCGCGCAAAATTGCGTGAGTATTTTATGAAATCACTGAGATTTTATCACGCTTTAACTGTTCAGGTGCGGTTGATCGCGATTTCATCCCATGTCCAAATGTCTGGAGCATAGAACTATCCATAAAGGTACTCTGGCGCGGAAAACAGCGTGCCATTATCGGCTCCAACCCCTATTCCTTTCCCTATCCCGTTCTTCCGCAATCACCCCTATGCGCCCATCAATGCATTTTATTTCGACCTTTCTGCCGACAATGGAGACGATTTGCTGCAGGTCGTTTTTCTCTACATTGTGCAGGATCACATGGCTGTCGCCGATCAACTGCGCGGCGTAGTGATGGTCGTTATGTTCGGCTGTCCCAAGGATGAGCCCGCTATAGTTTCTCCCATCCTGCGCGTTCGTCACGATGAAAACTTCCTCGCCGAATTTGGCGGCCAGTTCCCGTATTGATAGGCGGAAACGTCCGTAACTTTCTTTCTTGATCCGCTCCCTCGCTTCCTCGGCCTCAATCCGGGCACGTTTCTCACGCTCCCGTTTCGCGTCGTCCTCGCGAATGATAGCGGCGGTATCTGGGTGAAGGCGCAGGGTTTCCTCGGCGGCATATTTTTTGTAGTGTTCATGCCTCGCGGTAGCTTCTCTATCCGCTTTGCCCATGTCCGTTCCGTCGGTGTCGAGCTTGACGTTGACTCCGAGGGATTCGAGGTCTGAGCGGATCAATTCAAGGAGCCTGCCGTGTTCAGATTCCCATTCGCCGTGCTGGACGCGCCACTTCTTGATGCCCAAGACTTTGGGCTTTACCGGTTCATTGGCTATAAGGGTTTCAAATTCCTTTTTATGGGTCTTATAGGAGCCCCATATATTCCAGTGCCTGGTCTCCTGCCTCCGAGTCTCAGCCTCGATGACCTTGCGTGCCGCCTCGACCGACATCGGCGGTTGGGCTTTGCACTCGAACTCTTTCATGATGCCGGACAATTCGGGATTCGACACACGGATGCCGTTCTTGGCCGCTATCTCGGCGCATTTCCTCTTGTACTCGTCCGTGCCGTTGATTCTGACGCCGCCCCACTTCTCCTGCGCTAGTTGCAAAGCGGCAAGGAGTGAAGCGTCGTCTTGGCTGTAGACCTTTATGAGACGGCCGGC